>JAUZOY010000280.1 GCA_030706235.1 Bacteroidota bacterium
AATCAGTCTTTTTTAAATTTCTTAAATTCCCTTATCAGTTTCACATAAAGATCCTGTGTTTTTGTACCTTCCTCGCAATTGATGACTACAGTTTTGTCTTGATATTCCAAAAATATGAACGGATATTTTCCCGCATCAAGAAAGAGTAAAGCACTTTTACCTTTAATTTCTCTCATATTATATTCACCCTTGTACATGCTTCCGGAAGTAGAGCCTTTAATCTTGGACACTATCTTAGGTATGGTATTTGATATGCTCATATCTGTTACTTCGCTCATATTGATGTCCAGTCCGTACTCACCGGAAATCTTCAGTATATCATTTTCCAGCGTAAATTTTGCAGGTTTGCTGCTGTTAAACAGCATAAATGTAATAATAACAGCTGCCGCAATAAAGACCAGTACCACTGAAGCAATTACAACTTTTGTAGAAGCCTTCATCTTCCCTGCTTTGTTTTTTGTATCATCGTTGAACTCCTGCGCCTTCATAATTGATTTCTCCCGTTTATTTTTTAAAATACCCTCTTTGTTCTTAAAATTATTTAATGTCCTTCTATAGATATATCAAAATAATATTCTACAGGCAATAATTATTTTAACATTTAATATAAATTGCCATATGAATTATAACATAATTTTATATATAATTTGCAAAAATTTTAAATTCATTAACAGGAAATTTTTCATGTTTACTTTTACGGTTTAAAAAATGTTACGAAATAGTTACACTCTTAATCTTTCCGTAAACATTTTTAATTCAATTGTAAATTTTTTATAAGCTTAATGCTTTACCATTGATTTATAACCGCGTACATCGGGGGTAATGTCGTGAGGATTCACTATTATAATATCTCAAGATTAAAACATAAACAAAGAATAAAAGGCTGTGTGCTGATATGCCTTGTTCTTATGATAATCATAGGGTGGTTTACATTCCGTACTGTCAAAACTGAAGCATCAGCAGCTGTATCAAAAAAAGATGCTGTCCAAACACTGCAATTGTCAAAAAGAGTGTCGGGACTCAGGCATATTGCAGTGAACATGCTTAATAAAGGTCTTTCAGATGTGTATATCAAGGAGCGGACAGACAATAGAAAAAATATAGTCAAGCCGCAGGCTAATGTACAGAAAAAAATGGTTTATCTTACTTTTGATGACGGTCCCTCTAAAGATATTACCCCTCAGATTCTTGATATATTAAACAAATATAGCGTGAAGGCCAGCTTCTTCGTAATCGGAACGCAATGTAAATATTACCCTGATATGCTTATCAAAGAGAAAGAAAACGGCAGCTCAATATGCAACCATACATATACGCACATATACAAAGCGATCTACTCAAGTATATCAAGCTTTGACGCAGATGTTAAAAAATGCAGTGACGTAATCAAATCAATATTGGGAGCTTCATATGCTCCGAAATATGTAAGATTTCCCGGAGGGGGGTTTGGGCAAAAATATATTCCCTTTAGGAATTCCGTAAAGAAAGTAGGGTACACACCTGTCAATTGGAACATAGATACAGGCGATTCCCTAGGGAAAAATGTTCCCTCCGAGAAATTAATCGAAAATGTAAAAGTTCAACTTAAGAATATTCCGAAAGGGCACAACGTCATAGTCCTTATGCATGATATGACAGGTAAGCAGACAACTGTCGAAGCACTTCCTGCCATTATAGAATACCTTAAAGCCGAAGGTTATTCTTTTACTGCATTTAATTAAGGTTTAATAATGAACTTATATATGGTAAAATTACTTATATCTTGTTAAGGAGAGCTTATATGAGAAAATATTTGTCAATTATGTTAATTGCCGCTTTACTAGTCAGCCTCTGCCCCTTCCATGTTCAGGCTGCAGAAAAGAATCTCTATCCGGCATGTGTAGTGAATCCTTCCGGCACCAAGTTCGGCTATATAGATGAAAATGGAGTATTTGCAATTAATCCTATTTATGATTTCGTTTATGACTTTAACGGCAAGGGAATAGCTATCGTAGCCAATGGTAAATCTGCATATGACAAATGTGCCGTGTGGTTCATAAACAAAAAGAACCAGGCAATGTCAGGCCCGTTCAAAGCTATCATCCCCCAATTCAAGGAAGGCTATGCGGTATTGAACACGGATAATGGGAATTTTGTCGTTAATGACAGTGGCAAAACAATACTGAAAACCACACTATCTCTTGGCGAATATGGCGACGGCATGGTAATCTTTTCACAGCAGTCAGGAAATAAGACTCTTTACGGATATATGAATTTATCAGGTAAAATCGTCATCCCAGCTAAATATAAATACGCCTATGCATTTCAAAACAGCAGCGGAAAGGTTGAACTTGAAAACGGAAGCTATTCCATACTGGATAAGAACGGCAAGATCTTAAGCAGCAACGCTACCTATGATTCGAGCAGCATTTCTGAAGGTTATATAAGCTATTATGATAAGAACCTGAGCAAATATGGGTATAAAAATTCAAAAGGTGCTGTAGCAATAAGTGCAAGATATACCGAAGCCAATGCTTTTGAGAACGGTTATGCGATAGTCAGGGTATCTACAGGAGAATATGAAGAAAAATCTGCCTTGATAGACAAAAAGGGAAATTATATATTTAAACCTGTTTACGCAGGCATCACTTCACTCGGCCATGGGCTTTACGCTGTAAGCACCAGCGAGAACAGCTATTTCAACATTCATGACTATCTCCCTAAAGCAATAATCAATATTAAAGGGCAGCTGCTAACCGACTACATATATTACAAAGTTGATAGATTTCAAGGAGATTATGCTGTTGCAAGTGATAACACCACGACGTTTTTTATTGATCAAAAGGGAAGCATCGTAAAATCTCTGCCACGTCTTAACGGCATCGGCACAATGACGATTTCCGGCAATCTCATAAAGGCTGAGCTTGACAGCGGACTTATGTATTTAAAGAAAAACGGAAGCATCATATGGCAAAAAAACGATACGGTTTCTATTGGTAACGGTTTTAAGGTAAAAACCATAAAATACAGGAAAGATTTCTATACGAGCGTGGAGTACCCTGAAATCGAAGGTCTTGACAGCAGCATTAAGGATAGTGTCAACTCACGTTTAAAAAAGGAATTCATTGACGGATACGAGAATCCAAGTACCAATGGCACTATCGATAGCGACGAGGATGACTATGCCGTAATAGTCGAAGACGGGTTTAACGTTAAAAGAAATAAAGACCTTCTGATCATTGAAAGAACAGGATATGATTACCCTCTCGGAGCAGCGCATGGTATGCCTAAAAGCGATTACTTCTTCGTTGACCTTAAAAAAGGGAGCTTTTACGAACTGAAGGACCTGTTCAAAAACGGAGCGAAGTACACTGATAAGCTTGCTGCTATCATTCAAAGACAAATCACACTCAACTCCAAAATAGAAGATATGTTCTCATATGTCAGCCCAAAACCTGAAGTATTGGCTGCACAGAATTTTTACATTACGAATGACTCTTTGGTTATTTATTACTACCCATATGAAATCGCCCCATATGCTTCAGGCTTTCCTGAATTTGAAATCCCATACGGACAGCTGACTGATGTTCTTGATACAAACGGGGCCTTCTGGAATTCATTCGACAAAAAGGTAATTAACAACAAAGTAATGAATTTTAATGAAATAGATGATACGGTTGTTAATGCTATTTCGACTTGCCTTGGCGCTTATGAAAAACAAATGATTGACGCGATAAACACCAACACCTTCAGCAAAGTGGAAAGCAGTTTGTTGACCGGAAGTCCTCTGTACACCAGCCAGAAAAAGCTTGTTCAGAACCTTTATAC
>JAUZOY010000281.1 GCA_030706235.1 Bacteroidota bacterium
CCCAACCCCTCTCCCAAAGGTAGAGGGGAGTGAGCGCCATGCATGATAAGTTTCTGATATTAGTTTTATATCTTCATCCTTCAGTTCTTTATTCCTGCGACTTACCATTACTCCCAGATTTCGTGCATCTATAAAAAGTATTTCATTCGACCTGTTCCTGAATTTTCCGTTGTCGGTGGCTGAGCTTGTCGAAGCCCTGTTCCTTGCCAGAAACCACAGACATGCAGGAATAGCAGTATTATAAAACAACTGGGCAGGCAGACTGATCATGCAGTCAATCAATCCGGCTTCTATCATATTCTTTCTTATTTCTCCTTCTCCTCCTGTGTTGCTGTTCATGCTTCCGTTAGCCAGTACAATTCCTGCTGTCCCGGTGTTGCTGAGTTTACTTGTAAAATGCTGCAACCATGCATAATTTGCATTTCCTGTAGGTGGCACTCCGTATTTCCATCTGTGATCTTCCCTTAACTGCTCACCGCTCCAGTCACTTATATTAAATGGAGGATTTGCCATTATAAAATCTGCCTTAAGGTCTTTGTGTTTATCATCCAGGAATGTATCTCCCAATTCAATCTTTGCATCTATCCCACGTATTGCCAGATTCATTTTTGCTAATCTTAATGTGGTCGGATTGCTTTCCTGTCCGAAAATAGAAAGGTTTTTAATATTCCCCTGATGTTCTTTTACAAATTTTTCACTATGTACAAACATTCCACCACTGCCACAGCATCCGTCATAAACTCTTCCGTTATACGGTTCAAGCATCTCAACCAATATTTTTACAATACTTGAAGGAGTATAGAATTGCCCGCCGCTTTTACCTTCAGCATCTGCAAACTGTCCCAGAAAGTATTCATATACTCTTCCCAAAAGATCCTTTGACACATGTCCTTCCTGGTTAAAACCTATCGTACCGATCAGGTCGATCAATTCACCCAACCTTACTTTGTTCAGATCCGGGTCAGCATATATTTTTGGTAAAACCCCCTTAAGCTTGCTGTTAATTTTCTCAATCTCATCCATAGCATTATCGATCAGCTTCCCTATTTCCGGCTGTTTTGCCCTGTCCTGCAGGTATTTCCAGCGAGCCTTCAGAGGTACATAAAATACATTTTTTGCCAGATATTCATCCGCATCATCCGGTTCAGCACAGACATACTCACCGACACCTTCCTCCAGTTTAAAATAAAGTTCATCAAAAGCATCCGATATATATTTCAGAAATATCAATCCCAGCACCACATGCTTATACTCCGCAGCATCCATATTACTCCTCAGTTTATCCGCAGCCGCCCAAAGCGTCTTCTCCAAATCTTTTATATCATTCATAAATAAATATCATTTTTTTTGAAAATTCAAAAGTACTTAAAATTTCAATGTATTTTATTAATTAAAGATTTTTTTGTTTTTATAGAAAAGTTATAATTTGCCAAATATACATATTATTTTCTATATTGATAGTCTTTAATACTTGCTCTTTAGATTTATTTATTAAACATTAAAATTTTTTAGCAATAAATCTAAAAATCATAATAATAACATTACCTTACCCCACAATCAAAACCTCCTGTAAGTGGTGTTTGTTGTTTTTTCTACCAATAACCATTCCTCTGTAGTGAATACCTCTAATAAATTTCCATATTTTAAAATTGCTACATTTTCAGCATTCAGCATTCAGCATTCAGCATTCAAAAATTTTCTCCCTCTCTCAATCCAACCCATCCCGCAAAAAAGGTGGTGGTGGTCATTCTCTTTCTACAAACAGGCCACTACTCTGTAGTGAATATCTTTAATAAATTTATTTTAATATAATAAGGTCAATAATAAAAAATAAGGTTAAAATAACCATTGGAAAATCACCTTAGCTACTAAGGTTATTAACTGTAAATAAGGTCTTTATTAATTGTTTTCACTACGCAGAACCTCCCTTCCCCAAACTATTCAACATACTATTTGACGCTGTCAGGTGCAATCACGCTGACAGGTCATACAAAGCTCTGTGATTTTCTGTGACTTCTCATCACCTCTCTATCTCACATGCTGAGCACACATCAAAAAAAAAACTGACATTAGTGATACTTGTCAGTTTTTTTACTTTCTATAACAAATTAAAAATCTATAAATCTTTTAAAAAATTAATTTTCAATTCTTAATTTTTAATTGATTTAAACATTTTCCTTCAGCTCTACCAAAAAACTTCTTAATCTGTTGAGTGTTTTAACAATTTCTACATTATCTATAACATCTTCCTTGTTAGCACTTAATTTTTCTTTAGCTCCGGCAAGTGTAAAGCCTCTTTCTTTAACAAGGTGATAAATGATTCTTAGATTATCAAGATCTTCTTTGGTAAATAAACGGTTACCTTTTTTATTTTTCTGTGGTTTAAGAATATCAAATTCTTTTTCCCAAAATCTTATAAGAGATGTGTTTACATCAAATATCTTTGCTACTTCACCTATGGTATAATAATGTTTTTCTATTTCTTTTTCTTTATATGGCATATATTTTCTCCTATACAAAATGTGTTAACTCATTAAATAATTTAATTGCAAATTTATCTGTCATACCTGTGATAAAATCAACAATCGAAAAGTAAAATTCCTTTTTCTTCTGCAATATTATAAAAAATTTTATTTTCAAACCGATTATTTAATGCTTTTTCCTGTAAATCAAAGTCAGAATATTTTATCAACCAGCTTCTGAATGAGTCTGTAAGCAATGGAAAAGAAACTTTTTTCATTCTGAAATTTTCTTTCTTCACTTTTCCTTTTAACCTGAAACTTACAACCATTAACTTTTGAAGTTAAGATTTTTTCAAACTGCAATAATTTTCTTTTGCAAGTTTAATACAACCCAATGCAGGATTGGAATCGTGTGAATATAGAATATTACAATTATTCATTCCAATTCTGATTTCATTTATTACATTCTCACGTATATAGTTAAAATTCCAGAAATTACCTGACAAAACCAGATCGAATTTTTCTCTATGATTGTAGTTATATTTATACGCAAAATTAATAATTCTGTATGACCACTGATTGACTAATAAATCAAGATATGGCCTTAATTCTCTAAATATCACTTCATTATCAATCAAATCATTCAGATTTACGGATAATTGCAAAACTTTATCATTGGTAAACCATTCCCTGTATGTATACTTTGCAAACTCTGACAAATCAACATATTTACTGATAATTTCAAAAAAGGCGGTACTAAACTTATCAGCTAAAAGCAGTTTACCTATCAAATATCCAAGATACCGTCCGCCTGATGCAACTCCATCCAGATAATATATACGTCCTCCGGAAGATATATGAGCAATAGCTGTACCTGTTCCTGCCACTGCTATGTAACCATCTTTCGAATCTGATAATGACCGGAATGAAGGTTCAAGATCACCATCAAGCTTAACTTCTGAAAAATATGTATTCAGAAGCAATTGAATATCCGTATTATAATGACTGCCTTCCTTACAACCGCTAATTCCGGCATAGCAATATACGATTCCGGCTAAGATGTTTTGGGGAATACTTTCTATCCCATCTCTAAAAACCTTAAGCACATTTTCAACTCCATGATACCATGGATTAGTGCCTGATTTAATAGTATATGAATAGACACTTTTCAGATCCATATCAGTAACCAGAAAATCCGTTTTAGATCCGCCACCATTGATTGCCAATAAATATTTCATCTGCACTGGTATATTATAGTAAATTTATTAAATAAGGACTTAATATCCATAATTATTACAAATTTCAAAATTAC
>JAUZOY010000282.1 GCA_030706235.1 Bacteroidota bacterium
TATCTCCTGATTATCCTGATGCCTATAGCAATCTTGGAGCAGTATACCTTAATTCAAATCAAAGAGACAAAGCAATAATTAACTTCAAAAAAGCAGCCTCACTTGGCTCCGATCAGGCAAAGAAATGGCTGCAAGAGAATAAGGTGAATTAAATACTGATCACTTACGGAAACACATAAATCTTTTCATCTTTCCTTGTCACCAGTATATCCAGGGATTTGATCAATTCTTTTATATCAATGAACTTATAATTTTCCAGAGGAAGTTCGTAACAGGTAGATGTTGTCTTCTTTCCCTTTTTTACAGTATTACTTATAGTAGTAGTTGATGATGTCTTTAATATCAGAGAGTTGTTTTCGTAATGAGATATGAATTTTGTGCCTGATTTTTCCTTGAATGTTATACCTATTATTGCAAATATGGATGTTGTTTCAGGATTAAAGTCTGGGATATCAAGGTTTACTGAAAGGTTTAATTCAGGAATCTTCTCTATGCGTCATCTATGGTATAAGTACACTATTTCAGGGGTATTTTGTTCGGGAATGAGGTAAATATTGTCAGAAAAGAAATTACCACTACCACTTTTTTCTGCACGAGGTGTAGGGATGTGAATATAATTGTTCACAAATCAGATTGTTGATCTATCCAAGCGCACTGATGAGGAAATTGATTTACTGATTGCACAAGCGCAAAAAGAGTTGGAAATTGAAGAAAAAACGGAGGGACAAAATAAAGATAAATAGTATTATTCAGTTTCAATCTCCGGACTTGCTTTTATAGCTAAGAACATTTACCCAAATTTATTTAAACAATAAATTTATTGAATTGTTAAGATATTACTCAAAGTATACAAAAAAGATAGTTTTGATAAATAATATTTTTTAGCTGTTATAATTATTTTTTACCTACTTTTACAGTTCTAAAAAGAATTATTAAAAAACCTGACTGAATGAAAAAAATATTTATAATTACCATAATAATCCATACTGACTTCTTGTGCCGGTATTTTATCAAAAAAAGATGTCTTTATAGGGGAATGGGTTATGTCTAAAAGTTCTCCGAAGAAGCTACTATTTGTCGGTATTGTCAAAAAAAATTACCTATTCTTACAGATGATTTCGATGATTAATATATTTAATTCTTAAACATGAAACTTTTATTATCAATATTCTATCTGTTATTATTTCAATTTTCTAATTCTCAGAATTTATTAAAGTTATATATTCCTGAACATTCCACATCGGATAGTATTTTATATTATAATAATTTTATTGTTGGATTTAATGTTAATAAGTGTTTACCGGAATTCTCAATTTATTTATTAACAAAGGAACGAACTAAAGGTAAAATTAAAAGAACTAATAATTTTCATTCTGATTCAAAAATTAAATGTGTTACTTCTTCTCAATACATAGGTACAGGATATGACAAAGGACATTTAACACCGGCAGAGGATATGTCATTTGATGAATCTTCAATGTCAGACTGTTTTGTTATGACTAATATAGCTCCTCAAGTACCAAATTTGAATAGAGGTATTTGGAAAAAATTAGAGAATAAAGTTCGTAAAGAATTTGTACAAAAACATGATAGTTTAATAATTATAAGTGGGGTAATTTCAGACTCTTTAAATCAAATAAAGGAATTAAATGTCCCTAAGATGTTTTTTAAAATAATTTATTCAATCAAAGATGATGAATATATTGGATATGTTTTTAATAACAATTATTATGAAAAAAATTATAGCCTGAATAATTTAATTGTTTCAAAAAAGATTATTGAAAATCTTACAAAATTGAAATTTAAATACAATAAATATGACCCATACTATTGGAAATAAACATGTTTTATAAAAATGGATTTTGAAATATATTGTGACGAGAGTGGATTAGAAGCATTAAAAAGGGAAGATGCTCATCTATATTCTGCTATTGGAGGAATTTGGATGCTATCCGATTACAGGAATACTTTTAAGGAGAAAATAAAAGAAATAAAAGTCAAATATAATGTATTTGGTGAATTAAAATGGAAAAAAGTTTCTCCTGCATTTTCCGATTTATATAAGGAAATTATAGAATATTTTTTTAGTACTGATGAATTAAGGTTTAGGGTTATCCTTATTGAATCAAAAATTATAGATAATTTAAAATATAATGAAGAAGATTCAGAATTAGGTTTTTATAAATTTTATTATCAGTTATTGCATCACTGGATTTATGATTTTAATAGCTACAATATTTTCTTAGACCACAAAATTAACCGAGATAAAGGTAGATTAAAACAACTAAAAAAAGTATTGATAAATTCAAATCTTACTTCTTCTATCAATCAATTGCAAGCATTACATTCTAATGAATCCTTATGTATTCAATTAGCTGATATATTGACTGGTTTAGTCGCTGCAAAATTTAATAATGAGATTACAGGAAAGACAAAAATCGATCTTATAAGATATACAGAATCAATACTGAGAAAAAAAATTGCTCCAACTAATAAATCAGAAGAAAAGTTTAATGTATTTAAAATTAATCTTCAAGGGGGCTGGTAGTGTTGTTATACAAAAAAATTAAACCTCAATGTTTTTCAGAAGAGGAGCTCCGTAAAATATGGAAGGAAGAGTATTGTGAAAAAGACATATATACATTTGACAATGTAATTGTAGAATTTCATGAAAACCAATTTGACCATTTATTTTATGAAAGTTATAGCAGAATAAAAAAAGACAAATCTATATTATCTCTTAATCGACTTGAAAAAATATTATGGATAAAAGATGTATTGCAGGATAATACGGCTATATTAAAAAAAGGATGGGATAATATTAAGAAAGTTTATTATGAAGATAGAAGAGTAGCTATTGTGAAAAATAATTATATCGTAATTATTTGTTTTACAGGATTATTAAAGGCTACTATTGTTTCTGCATACGAAAAAAACGATATTACTAAAATAATTAATAGTCCTGATTTTGAAAAAACTGAAAAATATTTTGGAAAACTGTAGGCATAAAAAAAACGTTGATACGGTTCAACGTTTAAGACCTTTGTTGGTTCCAAACCTAAGGTAAAGAACGATGCAAAAATAATACTCTTTGTTAATTAAAAAACAAGATTAAATACCTGTTTTTATATTAAGATTTCAAAAAGCACATATCTTTGCACCAAAAGTAAACTTTTGTATAATTATAACTAAAAGAATGATATTTTATTTTATTAATAATGCTAAATAAATAAAAAATTACTATTAATTTACAAATCAACTCTTTAATTTGTAAATTAATTTCAGACATCCAAGACTACAGTAATCTATACTGCAAGGGTTTTGTACACAACTGCAAATTTGTAAATGGATAGAAAGTTTCAGTTTGATTCAAAATAGAACATAACTTTTTTACAGCCATGTTAGCTCTGGGTGTAGACAAGGAGTGCAATTGAATTGTAAGTTTATTATTTACATAATCAGGGATCATATCAGCATCAGAGGTGAATATTTCTTTTAAAATAACCCGTCCCTCTTTTTGGTTGCTTTTATAAATATCAAATATATTGTTGTATAAAGCTGATTCTGTTCTATAAGATAACATTATTATTGCATTCTTTAGTTTTTTACCTTCTTGTTTGAGTTTGTTATACCGTATTTCTTCAGGGGCACGAAATTTTTAATAAAAAACAGTCATTATGTTAAGAATATCCTAAGGCTGTAAGGCATTTTCTCAGTTTATTCCCAAATAATTTTTCAGATGAA
>JAUZOY010000283.1 GCA_030706235.1 Bacteroidota bacterium
AAAGTCTTACAAACAAAAAACATGGTTATTAAATATTACAAAACCTCTACAATAGCTGTATAATTGGAAATAAATTTTTCCAAAAAGGTTTTTTACCAGATAAATAGTAAATTAATTTTTTTAGAATGATATAATTATTGAAATTAGTAGCTATAAATAGCTGAAATATATAAGGTTAAGTTAATTTGGCAGTTGTTTCACTTCAAAAACCACTTGATATTTTACATTCCATTTTTGGATACAGCTCTTTCAGAGGTCAGCAGTCAGAAATAATAGATCATATTATTAATGGCAAAGATGCGTTAATATTGATGCCTACCGGTGGTGGAAAATCTCTTTGCTACCAAATTCCTGCCTTATGCTTGCCCGGAATTGCAGTTGTCATTTCACCTCTTATTGCTTTAATGCAGGATCAGGTTGAATCTTTGAATCAGCTGGGAATAAGGGCTTCTGTTTTAAATTCAACTTTATCCGCTAGTGAATCATCAGAAGTAGAAAAGAAAATGCGTAATGATGATCTGGATATAGTATATGTTTCTCCTGAAAGGTTAAATACAGAAGGTTTTCTCAGTAATATTGAAAAATGCCGGTTAGCTCTTTTTGCTATCGATGAAGCACACTGTGTTTCTCAATGGGGGCATGACTTTAGGCCAGAATATCTTGAATTTTCTAAATTGCAGGAAAGATTTCCTTCCGTACCTCGTATTGCTCTGACTGCAACTGCGGATGACCTTACACGTCAGGATATTGTAAAGCATTTAGGACTTGAAAATGGTCGTATATTTATTTCAAGTTTTGACAGACCAAATATTCGATATAGGGTTATGTCAAAAGATAATGAAAAAAAACAGCTTTTAACTTTTTTAAATGACGAGCATAAGGGAGATTCAGGTATTGTTTACTGTATTTCCCGTAATAAAGTTATGGAAGTGACAAAATATCTGAAAGAACATGGCTATAATGCTTTACCCTACCATGCCGGTCTTAATAAAGATAAGAGAAATAAGAATCATGATCATTTTATTAAGGATGATGAGGTGATAATGGTAGCAACTATCGCATTTGGAATGGGAATAAACAAACCTGATGTCAGATTTGTTGCTCACTTGGATCTTCCTAAAAGCGTGGAGTCCTATTATCAGGAAACGGGCAGAGCAGGTCGTGATGGACTTCCTTCTGATGCATGGATGGTTTATGGGATTGAGGATATAGTTAAGCTGCAACAATTTATTATTAGATCAAATGCTGATGCGGAACATAAAATGCTTGAATTTCAAAAGCTTGACGCATTAATAGGATTTGTAGAAACTGTCAAATGTAGACGGCAGGTTTTATTAGAATATTTTGGTGAAAAGCATAGCGGTAAAAGCTGTAATAATTGTGATAATTGCCTTGAGCCTGTAAAAACTTTTGACGGCACAATTGCGGTACAAAAGGCATTATCTTGTATATACCGAACAGAGCAAATGTTTGGCGTAACACACCTTATAAATATTCTTCTTGGCAAGGAAGATGAAAAGGTAAAGAGGTTTAACCATAATAAATTAAGTACTTTTGGCATAGGCACGGAATATGATAAGTCCCAATGGAAATCTATTTTTAGGCAAATTATTGCATCGGGTTTAGCCATTATTGATATGGAATCATACGGAGCAGTTAAATTATCAGCAAATTCAAATAAAATTTTGCGTGGAGAAGAAAAAGTTTATTTACGCAGTGATGTTATGGATAGGAAATCAACAAAAACAAAGAAAACTTCTACAGGAAAACGTTCTATACTAACAAATGCTGAAGATGAAAATTTATTCCAGAAATTAAGAGAATATAGATTATCTTTGGCAAAAGAGCAGGGAATTCCTCCTTTTGTAATATTCCATGATAGTACTTTAATTGAGATAGTTAACAAGAAACCTTCAAATTTAAAGGAATTTAGCTGTATTTCAGGAGTAGGGAAAAGTAAACTTGAGCGTTATGGCAACTCTTTCCTTGAAATTATAAAAGAGCATTATTAATTTAATAACGCTCTTTTAATAAGTTTAACAATCTGTCGAAATTATTTTTTCTCAGGAGTTTTGCTGTATTCAGATACAACTTCTTTTCCCTTTTTAGGCTTATTTTGTTTTGGCTTTTTGGCTTCTCTGGATCCTTTATCTTTTGACATATTAGTCTCCTCTATTATTTATGCAGTAAATATTGTAATTACACGTAATATTACAATATTTACTCAATATTAATATCGTAGCACCAATACTATTAATTGATGCCAAATTGCAGATTAATTTCCTCTAAAATATTGATTTTAAATTATTTTAGGAACTATTTTACATAATTATTAGTCTTAATAAATAATCCCTATGAGGGGATTTATAAATAAAATAGGTTTTTGAAGGTAGCGGTATAGATATTCATTATCTCGGTCTCATTCAAAACACACTAAAAGGCTAAGGAGCCCAATATAATGACATATCAAGATATAATTTTACAATGCTCAGATTGCGGTTACGATTTTGAATTCACAGTCAGTGAACAGGAATTTTACGCATCAAAAGGTCTTACAAACAATCCTAAAAGATGTAAATCCTGTCGTAACGCTAGAAAAAACTCAGGCGGATATGGTGGTAGAAACGATAGAAGTTCAAGAAAAATGTATGATGTAGTTTGTTCAAATTGTGGAATAAATACTCAGGTACCTTTCCAGCCATCTGGTGACAGACCTGTACTTTGTAAGGAATGTTATTCAAACTCTTCTTCAAGAAGATAAGCGTAAAAAATTTAAAAGGGAGCCTATATGGCTCCCTTTTTGTATATAAAATTAATGGTTTCACAGAGTAGTTGGGCTTAAAACAATAGTTTCTAAGAAAATAACATTTTGACTGTGTCATAATTAAATTGACAGAAGAACGGAGATTAATTGTATTATTAAAGAATTATTGAAAACATTAAAGCAGGCTAATTTTAAACTTTCAGGAGTTAAGCTGGACCGTGTTAAAGCTATTCTAGAAAATTATATATCAAACGGCTATACTATATCAGACTTTACTGTATATCACAAAGCCAACCTTGCTAATCGGTGTCAGGATGATAGGCATGTTAAATTTAACATTCAAAGAGTTGATGAAGAAAAAAGCGTTGAAATTAGCATTGAAGAAGTATAATTACATTTTTTACGGATTCCTCAATATTAATTTCGTTATTCAACTTTAAAGAAGGACTTATAATGTCATATATCAGACGAAACCCTGAAGAAAAAGAGCAAAAACAGCATGAAATGGTTATGCTGGAAACAAAATATGAACAGTTTCTGGTAAAAAGAATTTCAGAAAAAAAGAATTTTCTTAAATCCAAATATTCGGAAATTAATATCTTATTCGAAGGCTGGATATATGGCGTTTATATTGTTATTCTTGATGTTCAACAAGTAAAAGAAAGAAAAGGAAAGTTATATTATTTATTTGAAAATATTACTGAAGCTACAAATAAATATAAAATGTCATACAACATTAATGATGAAAATGATTGTATTTTCGATGTTTCAGTGTTAAAAAACTTTCCTGATTCATATTTGAGTATATTGAAAAGACACAATTTTAGTATAAAAAGCGAAGAAGCTAATATAAGTGAACTTATAGCTTCGCATATTTATAAGTTAGATGAAATGGTCTATATTCACCATGCTGATTATAATAAGCTTAATAACAGTATCAAGAATCTATCACCTTTAGAAAAAGAATTCTT
>JAUZOY010000284.1 GCA_030706235.1 Bacteroidota bacterium
ATTTTGAGGATAATTGGTACAAATGTAATGACTGTTTAAAAGTATTTATAATGAATGATTCAAATTCAAAACAATGTTTGTTTTGTAAGTCTGATAATATTGTCAATATTTATAATACTGAAAAAATGAATAAAGAAAAAAACGAAGGCTTCGGACCCGGAGGATATTGTATTTGTGTTAAGTGCAATACGAAAATATCTCATGCAACCGGCAAACCATGCAGATTGGAAAAATGTCCTAATTGCGGGGCATCTATGCTAAGAGAAAATTCATATCATCATAATCTGTTTAAACAAAAATCTAAAAACGATAAATCTGAAATGTAGTAATAGAAACTCTTATTCAGCACCCTGCTTCAATGACTCACTCAAAAGTTTCAACTGAAGATAAGATTAAAGCCGGAATTACTGATGATCTGATTCGTTTTGCAATTGGAATTGAAGACGTTGACGATATAATCGAAGATTTAAAATATGGATTGAGTAAAATTTAAATAATTAATTAAACTTTAATAAAATGAAAATAGCTGTTCCGACCAATCAGAATAATTTGATTGACGGTCATTTCGGACATTGTGAATTTTATACTATTTTCACAATAAATGAAGATAAAAAAATTGTAAAGAAGGAACTATTGGATTCTCCTCAGGGTTGTGGTTGTAAATCCAATATAGCTGAAATTCTTAAAGATCAAGGCGTGACTTTAATGCTTGTCGGTGGAATAGGACAGGGTGCTGTTAATGTTCTTGCATATTCAGGAGTTGATGTAATTATGGGCTGTAGTGGAGATGTTACTGAAAATGTAAATAATTTTCTGGCAGGAAATTTATTCAATTCAGGAGAAGTTTGTAGTCATCATGAACATGGTGAAAGTTGCGGACACCATAATTAGACATCATAAATCTGATTATCGTTGCTTTTTTTGTTTTTCAAAAGCATTTGAATCAATATTAAAAAAAGAACAAATTTCTTATGAGAGTAAAAATGAATTTATGTCTTTTTATTTTTCATTGTTTTCGAATGCAAATAATTTGTTAAGTCCTGAAATATCAAAGGAATTACATTCTAAATTAAAATCTTTAAATGGTACCTTAGATCCGTATTTAGAGGAAAAACGAAAAAGTAATGATTTGGCACTGGAACTTTATGATCATTGGAAAGATAAATTAAAAAGATCTGATGATCCTTTTAATTTATCCCTCAGACTGGCTATTGCAGGTAATATAATGGATTATGCTTCAGGAGAGGAGTTTGATGTCGAACAAACTATTAAGTATGTTTTGCAAAAAGAATTTGCTATAAATTGTGCTGATTTACTTAAAACTGAAATTGAAAAAGCAAAAAATGTACTTTATCTAGGTGATAATGCAGGAGAAATTGTGTTTGATAAGCTTTTTATTGAAACGTTGAATCATCCGAATTTAACATATGTAGTCAGAGGTGCTCCTGTTATAAACGATGTTACAATTGAAGATGCTATTTATACAGGAGTGACAGAAATTACTAATGTTATATCCAATGGCTATGATGCTCCTTCAACTATTTTAAATAAATGTAGCAACGAATTTCTCGATTATTATAATAATGCTGATGTTATTATTTCTAAAGGACAAGGAAATTTTGAAGGTTTAATCGATAATAACATGAATAAAAAAGTGTTTTTTTTGTTGATGGTCAAGTGTGAAGTAATAGCCGAAATGTTAGGTGTTTATAAAGGAGATTTTGTCGTATGCAAAAATTAAATTCAGTGAAATTTCTACTTTATATTTTAGCTTTCTGAGAAAAGTCAGCTACACTTCTTTATCTTGGTTCAGATAAGTTTACAAAAGATAATGTCTTTACTCAGCTTTCTCGTAAAGACATTGCAGACTTTGCCGGCATGTCAACTGAAAGCGCAGTAAAAATTTTAAAGTCTTTTGAGAAAGATGATATTATCAGGCTTGAAGATAAGAATATTTATATAATTAATCGTAAAGCTCTTATTGATATTTATAACAGAGGTTAATATTATGATTATTTCTTTATTTTGCATGCAAATAGCATATAATGCTTTCGGTTTTTACTCTCCTCTTTGTTATAATTTTGCTGAAACCATAAATTTGCTTTTATAGTTGCTTTTAAAAATTCATTATAATCGAAAGGCTTTGATAAGTAATCCAATGCATCTAATTTATATTCATCAAGTTTATACTTGCCACTTGTAGTAGTGAATATTACATGATTATCATTGTTTAAAGGGTATGTTAATTCAATACCGGTTAAATCTGGAATATTAATATCAAGAAGCAACAAATCTATCTCTTCACTGCTCATTTTTCCCATTGCTTCAGATGAATTTGAAACTTTCCCTCTCAATTCAAGGAACGGTGTACTGTTGACATAACCTTCTAAATGTTTTATTGTATTTGGTTGGTCATTTACGATTAAACATCTGATCTTTTCCATGTGTTTTAAGTTAAAATGATGAATGATTATGCAATACCATTTTTTTTATTCTTTGACTGTTAGTTATTGCCAAAGTTTATTATGTGTAACATTAAATTTTTGTCAAAAATAAATCGTAAAAATTCTATAAGTAAATAAAATAGAAGAGCCGGACTTTTCTATAGAAGAACTATCTTTTTTTATAGAGATTAATTGGAATAAAGATCCCCTGATTGTTAAAGAACCCGAACTCATTTTATAGATAAGAAATTTAACAAATGGTATCCTGTACTTATCCCGTATTTATCTTGACCTTATCCCGAACTTAAACTTATGTTCACAGAATTGTTGTTGTATTATGGTTTTGTCTATAATAAAATTAAATAAAACTTAATAATATTGAAAATTATTTGTAAATTTGTAAATAAATATTAATTAAGGTAACGACTATGAAATTTTTAAAAGTTTTAATAATAGCATGTATTATTCTTGTTATTAATAATGTTTATTCTCAAAGCCTGGATTTCAGAAATCATTTTTGGGGAAGTTCAAAGGAATTGATAAAAAGATCTGAAAATTGCAAATTGTTGGATGAAAAAACATTCCATCTTATTTATAGTGATTCTGTCGGGAGTTTGTCCTGTAAAGTTTATTTTTATTTTACTCAGGATAATATGCTAAGAAAAGGAGTATATGTTTTTTCAAATAAATATAATGACCCATTATTATATGTAAAAGATTATAATTTTTTTAAAAATTACCTTATAGAAAAATATGGAAAGCCAAACAGTGATGAAAGAATATGGAATGTTGAGAAATATAGAAATGCTGAAAATAAATTAGGTGATGCCATATCAAATAATGACCTGTCTTTACTGACTACCTGGAATAAATTATTAACGACTGTTAAGCTATCTTTAAGCTATAATACTCAGGAGAAGAATGTCGAATTAAAAATCGAATATACTTCTAATGCTTTACAGGAAATTTATGAATTAAAAGAAAATAATAAGATCCTTGAAAAATTATAAGATACAAGTTTCTGAATTATAATTAGTGTGATACTATTTCCGGATATTTAGAAATTGTTTTGATTTTATTTTGTAACTACTCGCCCAGTATAATCTTATTATATTAAGGCTATTAGAAAAAACACCTCCCTATCAAAGCACACAAAAGATTTATTAATAAATCTTTGCGTGCTTTAAAGTTTAAACTTTGCGAGTTTTGTGTGAAAATAAATCACTCATAATTAACATCTGGGCAGGGTGAGTAGTTGCTAAATTTTAATTTAAAGCGACA
>JAUZOY010000285.1 GCA_030706235.1 Bacteroidota bacterium
CAAGGTACTCGTAAATAGTCTTTATTCCAAGCTTTTTAGAGATGATGCAAATTGGTCAGTTTTGACCAATTTCATAGTGGACAACTATCCCAAAGGAGCTAACATCAGGTGCTATGCTTGCTCTGATGGATCTGAGCCATATACAATTATCTTAAGTCTAATTAAGCAACTTGGGAAAACACCTAAAAAACTTTTCCCAATAATCGCTCAAGATATTGATACTAATAGAATTATAAAAAATAAGAAAGGGATTATTGGATTAACAGATAAAGACTTTCTTAAAATAGAAGAATGTTTAAAAGGTACAAATATACAATTAACCGATATTTTCGAAAAAGACAAAACGCTCCCTTCAGAAAAGGGAGTTGGCGCGGATGGACAGGTTTTCATTATTCAACAGTACAGGGTAAAGGACCTATTAAAAAATTTATTACGTTTTAGTTCGGGAAATATCATTGAAGAAACAAGAAAGAAAGTTCCTGAAAACAGCGTAATATTATTTAGAAATGTCTGGCCTTTTTTAACTCCGCACGAAACTAGTGAATTAATTAACAATTTTGATATGAATATTTCAAAAAATACCTCTATAATTATTGGAGGATTTGATAAGGATTATAGTTATGTGGCAGAAAATCTGATGCAAAGAGGATTCTCTCCTATAGACCAGAATGAACCTATATCTAATTCTGGAATGAAATTTTATTATTCTTTTCCTTCAAATGTTAGCTATAAAGAAAAAGGCATATACTTACCAAGCGTATTTATTAGACATTAAAAGACAATGCACCTATAACTGAAGATTGTAGGATATAGCTTTACCTATCAACAAAATTATATAAATTTATTTTAAAAAAATATTCTACAATATCAATAAATATTTTATTCTGACTTATAACAAATAGCTCTTCAAATAGCAATGTGAAATCATAAATAATATAGTTAAGGAGAATAAATGAAAATAAACAGATCTTTTCCTATCCTTAAAAATAATAACAATACAAATAACAGACCATCATTTGATGGACGATTTTATGTTATGACGGATTCACACGCAAGAATGCGCACAACAGCAGGAGTGTTAACTGCAATAGAAAATGAATGCCAGCACAAAATACCTGCCACATTGATTGACGGTGGTGATTTTTCCCAATTTACTTATAGTCTTGATTCGGTAATGAAAGTTTATACCAAATTTGCTAAAAACAACCCTAATATTAAAATGATATTCAATCTTGGAAATGTAGAATTATATGATTTCGTAAACAAAATCGATACATTTAATAAATACATAAAAGAACTAACTGAAAACGGTATTGAAGTTATATCTTCCAGTATTGATAAACTTTCTAAAACGTTTAAAACTTCAAATGACAATATTAAACCATACACAATTATTGAGGATATAGTTGACGGGCAAAAGAAAAAAGTTCTTCTAACGGGTACTGCAAGCTTGAATGACAACAGCATTATTAATGTTAACGAGCAAAATGATGCATTAAAAACGGCTTTATCAAAAGCACTTCAGGATAGTAAGAAGAAACCTGATAACATTATCTTATTATCACATAATTATCTGCAAGATACCCATACTATACTTGATTATCTGCGCAATGAAATGAAATTGGACAACATTTCGGGAATTTTTGGAGGTCATCCTCATTCATTAATAGATGAAATGCAAAATGGAACCAGAATCTTGTACGCTCCGCCTCACGGATATGGAGCGTTAAAAGTCGACTTAACTCAAAAAGGTATCGAATACCCAACAATGCAACTTGCAAAACAAGGAGACTATAATTATGAGACGCTTTTTCATAACCAAGACAGAACTATTTTAAACCTTAGTTTCGATAACCCTCTTCCTATAAATCCAGAATATCAGGCAATTATGGACAAATACGACCCAGACATGAATAAGCTGATCGCAAAAGCTAGTGTCAATTTAGGGTATAGAAAGCCAGGAAAATATGCTTCTGATACTAGTGAGATAGGAACATTCTTAGCCAACAGTATCAAAGAAAAAACAGGCTCTGATATAGCAATCCTTTTAACAATGGACATCAGGGATAAGTTACCTTCCGCAGGTAATGACATAAAGCTCTATAACGTAAAATATGCATTAAATGTAGATAAACCAGTAAGTAGAAAAATCGTTACTCCAAAAGACCTTAAAGATATTTTTGAGATTTCTCTGGAAAAGCAAGCTGATAATGAAACTAATAGAGACTTTTTTGAATTTTCAGATAATCTTAAAATAGAAAGGTATGTAAACAGAACTAAAAATGAATCCAAGGTTAAGCAAATATATATAAAAGATAAAAATGGTAACTGGCAAGGTTTATTAGAGGATGTAAATGGTGAAACCGTCGTAAAGAAAGAATTTCAGCATAAAAAATATAGCTTAGCCACCTGTAATTTTGTTGCCAGTGGAGGAAGACAATCTCTATTCTTCTTCAAAACAATCCCTTACGACCCGAAATTTCAGGAAAACAGATTAACAACAGAAGGGATTTTTATAGAAGCATTAAAAGATGCCGAAAAGCATCCGCTAGAGAAATCACCAAAATCACAAATAATCGATACAGAATGATCAATTATACGCTGCAAAACCAATCATAACTGTAGCAAATTTACAACAACAGGAAATTCCTGCTGATATTTGATTCTATTAAAATCGCGTAAACCTTTTTAAATAAAGAATGGGCCAGGAGGGATTCGAACCCGCGACCAAGTGATTAAGAGTCACCTGCGCTACCAACTGCGCCACTGGCCCAAGATTATTTACAATTTAGAAGTTTTAATTTCTGGAACCTAGTCCTTAATGTTAAAACTACGATTGTATTATTAGTTAATCATAAAGAATGACTGTTTTCAATAATTTATTCTAAATATTTCTACAAAATATTTAGAAATCCTCTATTCAAAGGGCTTATGGCCAATAAAAGAACGAAAATTTTTCATCTTATTAATGTAAATTTCAATAAATTTTGATTTTACCTATTTACAGAAAAAATTCTCGTTGATATAATACATATTGCAAACGTTTTAGAACACTTAACGTTCCTCAGTAGCTCAATGGCAGAGCATTCGGCTGTTAACCGAAGGATTGTAAGTTCGAATCTTACCTGGGGAGTACTTTAAGAAGAGAGTCTTTGAAATTCAAAGACTCTCTTTTATTATATAATTTTTTTACTTATTATCAGGCAGTTGGTTCACTAACAAAAACTAGGTAAAAGTATGCGTAAATTCAAAAAGAACAACATAAAGCTCTTCTTTAAGCTAATATCTCCTCTTATAATTTTTCTTGCATACTTAACATTACCTTATATGTTATCTGATATTGCAGCCAAATACTGTATAAATAAAGGAGCTTACTTAAAAGCAGAAAATATTTATTGGAAAAGTTTATCTGTAAGGCAAAAATTAGATCCAATGGAACCGCTTGCAATAATTGATGATTATAGAAATCTTGCGGATTTATACATAAAAGAAAAGAAATTTGATCTAGCCCAATTTTGCTTTGAGCAAATTATCGGATTGTATGAAGGGGAAGGACACTACGACCTTACTGTAGATGATTTAATTTCACTTGGTTCAATATGCTGGGCTAAAAAAGATTATAAAAATACGGAGAATTACTATTTAGAAGCAATAAAAAGAGCCGAGAAATATTTTGGCAAATATGATCATCGTACTTATGAACTCGAATTA
>JAUZOY010000286.1 GCA_030706235.1 Bacteroidota bacterium
AGGTTTTTCAGGAAACTTATTCCTGAAATATCAGGCATCTCGATATCCAGAAATATTAAGTCAATTTTTTGGGTTGAAAGCACCTCAGTTGCCTCAACGGCATTATTACATTTCCTGATAAGGTTAAGGAAAGGGACTTTTTTAATATTGTCTTCCAACAGTTCCAGAGCCAACGGCTCATCATCCAAAGCTATGCAATTAATCATTCACATTAATTTTTAAATCAACAATATATATATTACTCTGGTCAATAATTGATAAAGTATATTTTTCAGGATAAAGGATGCTAAGTCTTCTTGTAACATTCTTTAAACCTATTCCTTTATTATTATCTGACGTCTTTTTCTTTTCCAATTTCAGATTTTTAACAATGAAATGCAGCATCTTGCTGTCACAGTCAATAGATATTTCTATTTTACAATTATCAGTAGTATTAACCCCATGCTTAAAAGCATTTTCAACAAAAGGAATTAATATTAATGGTTCAATCATTACATTTTCAGTTTTACCTTTAACATCAAATACTATCTGAACATTATCGCCAAGCCTCATTTTCTGAATGTCTATATAATCATTAAGATATCGTATCTCTCTTTCAAGACTTACTTTCTCATCTCTGAAATCATAGAGATTATAACGTAATAACTGAGATAATTTAATTATTGCATTTTCTGTATCATCCGACTTTTTCCTTGCCAGAGAGCATATATTATTCAGAACGTTGAATATAAAATGAGGATTTATCTGCGATTTCAGAAAAGCAAGTTCAGTATTAAGTTTTTCTTTTTCAAGTACAGCTCTTTGCCTTTCATTCTTGTACCATTCAATAATCATTTTAATACCTATACCCAACATCAGAATTATTAATGAAAACGGTATTGTCCCCGGCTTAATTGAAAAATAAGCTCTTTCTATATACATAACTATTGGCACTGAACAATCCCGGTTATTTTCAGGATACATATATTTTCCATTCAGTAAACGAGGCGGTTCTTTATCTGAAAATGGCGGAGAAGGTATTGGCATTATATCCGGATTAAAAAAATTTTTATCAAAACCTTGAGGAGGACCACTGAGCGGGCCGGCATTCTTTTCAAAATTCTGATGATGATGAAATTTTTCAAAATCAAAAGGATAAATAAAGGTCTGTGAATAAACGTACAATATAAATACACAAAGAATCGAGTAACCGTATTTGGCAATATGCTTTTTTAGCAAATACCGCGGTATAAGTATTGAGTAATTAATATAAAAAAACAGTAAATGAATAGAAAAAAAGCCAAAGAATTTCCATAAACTAAAAGAAGCTGATTCAGAAATTGGCTTAAAAAAAAGAATTATTGGTAGAATAAATAATATTACCCAAATTATCAAGTGGGTAGAGAATTGCACTAACTTAGGTTTGTTGATAAAAGGTTTAAACATAAAAAAAACATTAATAAATTTCAAAAATAATTAATGTTAACATGTTGACAAAAGAAAAATATACATACCGTCTGATAATGACTTCAATTTCGCCTATTTTGTCTGTATGAATTTTCAACAACGGATAAATAAACAGAGGATAAAATTATAACGGCTTTTTATTATTTATAAAGTCATTATTAGTTGAATATTGTTTCAAACCAAAATATTTCTGTAACAAAATCCATAAAATCATGGAAAATTCTTAAGTTATATCTATTAAAAACTTAATTTTGTAATCCAATATTGTCAAGATTCAACATGAAATTTTAATAATAGTATCATTAAACAATTTATAATAAAATAAAAATGAACAAAATATATTTATCAAGGACAACGATTAGCATTATTATATTAATATTTGCTTTTGGGTGCAAATTCAAAGCATCAACACCTGCGGACACTATACCCCATTCATCGCAGACAAAATGGAAACAAACATCATTAAAAATTAACGGATCAGATTGGCAGGATGTCCCGGCTTTAGCAGTAAACGGTACATCTATCTATGCAGGGACATATGAAAAAGGAGTCTATGTATCGACTGATAACGGAGCTAATTGGAAAAATATCAAAAACGGATTTAAAAACTATACCATCAATGCATTAGCTATTAGCGGTAAAACAATTTTTGCCGGAACAGATAAAGGACTCTATTTATTAACCCCCAATGGGGAAAATTGGAAAATATGTCTAAACGGTATACCTGAAATCCAGATTTCATCATTACTAGTTAATGGGAAAAACATATATGCAGGAACTAATAATGGATTATACTTATCAACAAACAATGGGAATTCCTGGCTTCCGCTGAAAAAAGGTCTGGAAAATAAATGGATTAAATCATTAGCGGTAAATGGAAAATTCTTATTTGCCGGAACTCAGTATAATGGAATTTATATATCAACTGATTACGGAATTAGCTGGAAAAAAGCAGATTCAAGATTTCCTGAATGTACAGTAAATTCAATAGCTTTTTGCGAAAATACTGTTCTGGCAGGCACTGTTAAAGGATTATATTTGTCAACTGACAATGGAAACAGTTGGAAAAAGAGCGCAGTTGAAATACCTGAAGATATTGAAATTGCAATAGCTGTAAATGGAGAAAATATTTATATAGGCTCAACAGGTAATGGAGCATTCTTTTCCAACAATAAAGGAAATAGTTGGAATTCATTTAATGAAGGTTTCTCAACTGAAACGTCTGAGCTAATAAAAAGTATTGAATCATTAGTTATTATGGGCAATAACATTTATGCCGGCACAAAAAACGGCATATGGGTCAGAGCACTATAGTACATATAAGTATATATTTATTATTTATTAATACGTTTGTAATTAGAAGAAAGAGCAATTATTGATTTTAATTCTTCTTTTGATTGTTCGAGTCTTAAAAGCTTTCTTTCATATTTTTCTACAATATATTTTCTGGCTTTATCATAAGCTTCATCAGGATCAGAGCCGAAACTACTTTCATAAATTTCACAAAGATAGCCTGTTAAATTATTAGTTAACGGGTCTATTCTATTCCCAATGTATTTCCCGTTTTCTTTAACTCCTTCAATATTAAACTTACAAATATCACCTTCATAAATAGCATATACTGTTGTTCCGATTAATTCTTTTTTCACTGACATAATAAAAGTTTTAATAATTAATTGCATTGCAATATTACTATTTTTTTTAATATTAATTAATAAAAAAGGCCTCGTTTCCGAAGCCTTTTTTATTAGAATATTGCAGCAGAAGTTTACATTTTGATAATCTTCTGTACCCAGTAGCGATCTCCTTCCTGAACATGAATGAAGTAGATACCTGTACCAAGTTTTGATACGTTCAGTTCTTTAGTTAACTGTCCGTTTGTTGTTTCATTTATTATGTTCTGAACTAATTTTCCATTAATATCTCTTACTGAAATATTAACATATGTAGTTCCATTGAAATTACCCGTGATATACAATTTATCTGTTACAGGGTTTGGATAAGCTTTAATATCAATACTTTCGGATTGAGTAATTTGGTTAATGCCGACAGGATTTACAATTATACTGTCAACAACAAACTTGCGAACCATACCACCAATACCTGTAATGTAACCATTTTTCTTAGCGAATGTTACAGAAAGCAGATTTGAAGTGTTTCCAACAGCAAATCTTTCCCAGGTATTACCACCATCGATAGTCTGGTATACGATACCATTATTTCCTACTGCCCATGCAATTTTGCTGTTC
>JAUZOY010000287.1 GCA_030706235.1 Bacteroidota bacterium
GCTTAAGTTAGTTTGCGGACTTGCAAGAACAATTATAAGAAGTGCTAAAGCAAGTAACCTCAGAGCAAAAAGTATGTGGTACAATTTCTGTTTACCGGCACTTTTAATATTATTAAAAGTATCAATAGTTGAAATTTTCAATGTAGGGATTCCCTTATTATTTCTATATATATACCAGATAATCAGTATAGGGAAAATAAGAAAAAGTAATAAAAAGTATGGGTATCCGAAATTAATTAATTTAAACATAGCTTATCCGATAGTTTTTACTGTATCAATGTTACTTTGAGAATTAATGATAACAATCTTTGTTTCATTTACAAAATCAACAGCATTACTAAAACACATATCATTTTCAGTAGGAATCGGTTGCATTTTAGCAAATTTAACAAGATCTGCAATCGATAAAATACTGTTTAATTTTTGTTTAGTACCTTCAGGGATATCTTTATCTTTAAGCATTTGAATTATTTCATCAGAAGTAGATTCCATTGCCATAATTTCGTATCTGCTATCAAGATATATTCTAAGGATTTCAGTCAGTTCACTATAATATTCTTTAACCCTATTGTCTTGCCATAATTTCTTTTTACGCAATTCTTCAAGCTGTTGCAATGCCAAAATGTCAGCAGGCAATTTAGGTTTTTCAACAAATTTGAATAATGGCTTTTTATTTTTATATCTTCTGTAGAAATATATTCCAAGAAAAACAAGAACTGCTACACCGACAACTCCAAGAATATACGGTAAAATTTCTTTGAAAGTCAATGGAACATCCAATGGAGGTTTGATGTCCTTAAAATTTAAGGTAGTATCAACCTTCATTGTTTGTACTGTCAGCATAATTGAATCGGTATACAATTTATTAGTTGCAGTATCATTATCTGTTTTATAATTAAATTCAAATGCAGGAACATAAACGCTACCTGAATCAAATGAAGTAATTGTCAATGTTTGTTTTAAAGTAATATTTTTCTTATCCTGACTGAATACTGTATCAATTTTAGATCTGTTAATTACTTCTATTTTTTTTATACTATCAGGAATTAAAGGAAATTTAACTTTAGTTTTAGCAGGACCATTAAAAGTAAGATGCAACTTGATCTGATCGCCAATCAATATTTTATTTGCATCAATAGTAGATTTTACAGAAACTTCCTGAGAATAGGCCGTTGTATAAAAAAATAAACATGCAAAAATCAACAACAAATTTAATAAACATCCCAGCCTTAAAAACTTCATTAAATTCATTTACCTTAATATTTAATTTATATTTAATAGCTACTAAACTGAAAAAACGATAAAATATTTTTCAGCCATATATTTTATCAAATTCCCTGCCAAAAACTTAATGAATAAAAAATTATAAATTAAAAATTAAATATTTTGTATTATAATATTTTGGCAATTCACAAATAATACTCTATATATAAAAGAATTAAGTCAGCTGAACGATTCTATAAAATGTTATAGTTCTGAATAATTTCAACATTCCCTTTTAGCATTGCCATTACAGGACAATAATCATCAGCAAGTTTAAGTACTTTTTTCATTTCATCATCACTTATATCCTGAGAATGTATATTTATTTCCAATACAATTGACTTAAAACCTATAGGATGTTCCTCTCTCCTAATACCAACAGCTGAAATATCAAATGCCTTAATTGACTTCTTCATTTTTCTTAAAAAAATAAGCAGAGTGCTTCCTACACATGAAGAAAGACTTATAAGCAATAACTCCAGAGATGTATATCCAAGATTATCTCCAAGTGGAGGTATGTAATCTATTAAAACCGGATCATTTCCGGCAACTTCAGCTTTGAATTGAAGTTTATCATTAACAAGAGTTATTGACGTTGAAAGCTTTTCTGACTTAGTAATTGAATTTTCCATAAAAATTTAGAATCTATTTTAAATTATAAAAAACTATTATACCTTCACTCAGACTATCTTCAGCAAAAGAGAAGTATAAAACCCTCTTTATCAAACTCCATGCCTAAAATATAATTTATGCTAAACAGATTTTAATGTTTTACCAGGATGCGATTAGTTTCGTTATTAATAGAAATGATATAATTTCCTGATTCAAATTGCTTGAAATCAATAGTTTTGGTACCTTTAATAATACCATCATAAACTTTTATTCCTGAAATGTTATAGATAGATACTTTTTGAGTTTCAGAATTGGCAGTTTCAATTGTTAATTCATCACTTACAGGATTAGGATATAATTTAAGGTTTGGTTTATTGTCAGAAGCATTATTTATTCCTGAAACTGTATTGCATGTTAAATAACCGCCATTACGTAATTTATAAGTTTTACTTTGTAATGAGCTGTTTGCTGACAATGTTCCATCATAATATACATTAAAACCGTTACCGGTTAGATTAATAACAGAATCAGAAGTAATTGAACCGGCATCTGAAAAAGCATCAATATATGATTCAGCAGTAACATTCCATTTACTGGAAGCATCCAATGAAACAGAAACTGATTTTGCAGAATTATCATTATTTATAGCTCCGCTAAGTGAAGAATTATTTTGAAGAGTAGCATTGATGGTACTATATTTATCAGCAATCATATTACCGATCAAAGTTTGCTGACTGGCAGTTAGAACTACATTACCGCCGTTTGAACCACTTGTACCCCACTGATCAGCACTGGCTTTAACAAGTACAGGAGAACTGTTACTGATTGTTACACCTGTTAATTTAATAACTCCGGTAGAATTTGTTACATACATTGCAGGGCCGTTCAGTGATGTCCAGATATAGTTACCACCGGTCATAGTAAATTTACCTTCAGTACCTGTAGCATCGCCTGACATACTCTGGTAAATTAATAGTCCTCTGTCTCTACTACCTTTGTAACCTGTTATTGATGTATTTAACAGATCTATTGTATTAGCGCCTTCAATTACAGCACCTTCAGATCCTTTACCAACAATTATAGCATCAGTAATACTAATAGTTCCTGTGCAATAAATACCTGGGGAATCCTGACCTGTAGCTGTAGCAACGCCTCTTGTCACATTAATAGTTCCACCACCACGATCAGTTGAAATTGCTGCACCGTGTGCTCCAGCAGTATTAATTACAACATCTGTCAGAGTTAATTTTCCTCCAAAAGTAGCATCAACACCATGACCTCCATCATTTGTACAATTTATAGTATCACTCGTTAATGTAACCGAAGATCCAGAACCTGTTGCAAAAACTCCATTAGCTCCGGTACCTGTGGTTGATATTTTACAATTATTTAAAATTATGGTACTTGCAGATTCGGATAAAACCCCGGCATTGAGTCCATAAAAACTACTATTATCATTAGAACTTGTATTGCCGCTTGTAGTTACGGTAGAATTGGAAAGAGTTAAATTACCACTATTAGACACGACAACACCGGATTCATCAGTAGAAGATGCAGTATAAGCCTGATTTGATTTTGTTGCAGTTCCTCCGCTTTGCTTGTAAGATTGTCCAAAGCTTATAAGACTAATTGCAAACAGCATACTTATTGTAAAAATTATTTTTTTCATATAAAGAAAAATTTTAAAGTTAAAAACAGAATTAAATAATTATTATTAATAAATTTCAATGAAAAGTTTTCAAAATTATTTTATTCATTTTTTTTAAAACTATACTCTATACAATTAGGGAAAACATCCCGACGATAA
>JAUZOY010000288.1 GCA_030706235.1 Bacteroidota bacterium
AAAGAACATGGAGTAAGAGCTGTACCTATCGATATTAACAATAATGGCAAGATTGATGATGACGAAAATTTTTATGGTGATGTAGATAAAATCGTAAATGCTATTGCTACAGGGAAGTACCCTTCACCTCCCGCACGTTTACTTAATCTTGTAGCAAAAGGTAAACCGCAAGACCATGCAACTGTTGAATTTCTGAAATGGATTCTTTCAGATGGTCAGAAATTCGTAAGTAATGCCGGATATATTAAAATCACTGATGATTTGATTAAGAAGAATCAGGAAATGATTAAATAGTTTTGAGTTAATTGGTTCTACAAAATCCTTCCGGATATAATTACCGGAGGGGAAAATTGAAGAAGTAATCTCAATATTTTCTGAAAAAATCTTAATTATAAGATGCTTTTAAATAAAATAATCAGAGAAAAAATCAACAGCAAGTTGATGTTGACATTCACAATACTATCGTGTTTACTGGTAGTGTTGATTTTCTTTGGATTATACTACAAATCATCGCCACTGTTTACTAATAACAGTATCAAAGACCTGTTGTTCTCATCCGAATGGTTTCCTCTTAAAGGGAAATTTGGTTTGTTGCCTTTCATTTCAAGTACAATCTGGGTAACACTTATCTCTGTAATTATTGCAATACCTTTCAGCTTACTTACAGCTATTTATCTGACAGAATATGCAGATAAACGTTTTGTCAGAATGATAAATCCATTAATTGATATACTTGCAGGATTACCTTCTGTTATTTTCGGGATTTGGGGTGTTATTATGATTGTTCCTTTTATTAAAAACCATATTGCTCCTGCCTTAGGTATTTCTTCAGGTGGATATTGCCTGCTTGCCGGAGGAATTGTTCTTGCAGTTATGATACTTCCTGTAATTATTCATGTCGTTTCTGAAGTTTTCAGAGCAATACCGCAGGATCTTAAAAATGCATCTTTATCTCTGGGTGCAACTCAATGGCAAACTATTAAATATGTCGTTATTCGTAAATCTATGCCGGGAATCATTGCAGCAATAGTTTTAGGTTTATCCCGCGCTTTCGGTGAAACTCTTGCAGTTCTTATGGTTGTAGGTAATGTTGTTAAAATGCCTCATTCTGTTTTTGATCCTGCATATCCCCTGCCTGCTCTAATTGCTAATAATTACGGCGAAATGCTTTCGATCCCTCTTTATGATTCTGCTCTTATGTTCTCTGCTTTAATTCTTTTTGTAATTGTATTGATATTTAATGTTATTTCAAGAATCATCCTTGTCAGGATAGAAAGGAGTCTGGGAATTGGATAAAAGAAAAATTGAAGAATCTATTTTCAAAATATTAATGAGAGTTGCAACACTTTCAATTGTCATCTCTCTTGCTGTTATTTTAATCAGCATAATTTATAAAGCAATTCCCGTAATGAACTGGGGTATGATATCTCAAACTCCTCAGGGCGGTTTCTACCTTGGAGAAAACGGAGGTGTTCTTAATGCTATACTTGGCTCTCTTTATCTGGCTACCGGAGCAACAATTCTCGCACTTATGCTGAGCTTTCCTATTGTGTTTTATATCAATATATATGCTAAAAAAGGTTCATGGTTTGTACATACAGTAAGATTATGCTTCGATATTCTATGGGGCATTCCTTCGATTGTATATGGTGCTTTTGGTTTTAGCATTATGATACTTCTTGGAATGAGAACTTCTCTATTTGCAGGGATCATTGTAATTGCGTTAGTTATTCTTCCAATTATTGTAAGAGCTTTAGACGAAGTTGTAAGAATGATACCTCAGGGACTTTTGGACGCTTCTTATTCGCTCGGCGCTACAAAAACTCAAACATCTGTTAAAATTGTTACCCGGCAAGCTTTACCTGGTCTTATCACTGCTATTCTCATTGCTTTCGGCAGAGGAATAGGTGATGCTGCTGCTGTTCTTTTTACTACAGGCTATACCGACAATGTACCAACTTCATTATTTGATTCTGCAGCAACTCTGCCATTAGCCATTTTTTTTCAGCTTGGAAGCCCTGTCGAAGCAGTTCAAAACAGAGCTTTTGCCTCTGCTCTGATCCTGACAATTATTATATTATCTATCAGCATTCTTGCAAGATACTTTTCCGGAAAATACAACAAATTCAAAGTCTGAGCTATATGTATCAAAATAATCATATCAATGTCAGAAATCTTAATGTCCATTTCGATAATAATCATGTACTCAAAAATATAAATGTTGAGATTCCTGATAAAAAAATAACGGCTATAATTGGCTCTTCCGGCTGCGGTAAAACAACATTTCTGAAATGTATGAATCGTCTTATTGATTCTGTTGATGGAGTGAAAATTACTGGCGAGCTTCTTGTTGACGGTGAAAATATATTTGATCCGAAAACTGATGTTACTCTTATCAGAAAAAAGATGGGCTTATTATCTCAAAGGCCTTATCCCCTTCCAATGTCAATTTATGATAATGTAGCTTATGGACCTCGCATACATGGAGAAAAAAGCAGGAAAAAACTTGATCATATTGTTGAATATTACCTGAAAGAAGCTTCATTATGGGAAGAAGTTAAAGACCGGCTGAAGACACCCGCTGCCAGGTTGTCTATCGGACAACAACAAAGACTTTGCCTTGCACGCGGATTAGCCGTTGAACCGGAAATAATACTTGGAGATGAACCCACATCCGCTCTTGACCCTCAGTCAAGCCAGAATATTGAACAAAAATTTCTGGAACTTAAAGATAAATATACCATCATTATGGTTACTCATATTCTACGTCAGGCTAAACGAATTGCCGATTACCTTATATTCATACATCTTGGCGAAATAATCGAACATGGCCCGGCTAAAGAAATCCTCGAGAACCCTAAAGAAAAGAAAACCAAAGAATACATCTCCGGAATCATCAGCTAAAGAGATAAAACGATATTGAAAACAATTTATAAAAAGCTTATTTACAGTTAGTAACCTTAGTTGAAATATAACCAACCCCATGAAACCTAACCTTATTCACCATTCACAATTCACAATTCTTTTAAAAACCTTATTATAGAATTTATAAAGCAAATTTAAAAAATTCACCAATTTGAAAATGTGATATGACTGAATATCCGGGTGAAATTTGAAAAAATATTATGTAAAAAAACTCCGCAGTATCAGAACATTTTAAGATATTTTTAATCCATTTATAGAAATATCCTCATCCAGCAATCTCCAATGAATGCCATATCCTGATGGAGAAATAGTAAAATCATTTTTTTCCTGATCTGTGGCATTGACTAATTTATCAGATATATCTGACAAATTGAAACTGTATTCTTTATCATCAATTGTTAGAATCAATTGATCTTTGGTTACTTTAATACTTTCAATATTGTAGAATTTTTCCATTTATTAATTTTTAAAAAATCTATTCCACTCAGATACAATGTAATCAAAATGTTCATATATTATTTTTTTGATCTCTCTTTTATCAGCAGGAGTCATATTGAAAGTTAAAACCTCCTCTAATTCAAAATCCTCAACCTTTAGCCGGAATTTACATTCTTTATCAGCTTTTTCTGGGATTGCATCGCTCACGAGAACAAGCTTCACGGCCTTATTAGAATTATGATAGTTTGAATATTCGATCAGTTGTCCGAGGGCTGCTCTTATACATTTTTTCACACTGTTTTCCATTTTTATTT
>JAUZOY010000289.1 GCA_030706235.1 Bacteroidota bacterium
TAATTTAGACAAAATAAAAAGACCACACAATAACGTGTGATCCTCTGATTGATTATTAAATTATTTATTCATATAATCTTTTACAGCATTTAGTAAGTCTTCTGATTCATTAAATAAGAATACATTTCTATTAGGATTACGAGTTGATTTTTCCATTCTTTTTAATACAAATCCTCTTTGCATGAGAAATCCTGCTAACTTCATTGAAAAGCATATGTATTCTTTTTTCATAATATTTTCTCCTTTTGTTCTTTAAAACCAATAAAATTTTCAGAAGTTTTCATGACAAAACCTCCTTATCTGTAAATTGCTACAACATTTAATCCACTTGTAATTTCAGATGCATCACAGGTTAAAGTGAAACTTGTAGGACTTGTTTCAGTAAAATTTATGGTTGGAATTTGAATAACTCCACCAACATATACACTCAATTGTCCTTGACCAACGGTATAAGAATCTGAATCAAATACATAAGTTATTTGTCCAGTAGTAGCAGTCCAAGTTGTATATTTTTGATGATTAGTTGCACCAGTTATATCTGACATTTTTGCTAATTGAATATTTCCGTTTGAACTTCCTACAAATAATTTCCAAGTATCAGTTGTGAATCCAAGTTCTCCTTCAGAAAGGGTAGGTAAATCCTTTTCTAATCCTCTTTTTAATTGGATTTTAGTTGACATTCATTTTAACCCTCCAATCCAATAGAAATAAAAAAGAGAGGAGTTTATCCCCTCTAATTAATTTAATTACCACACAATTTGATTAACTTCATCTGCTGTTGTTGCACTCATTACTTGTACATAAAGATCACTATATTTTTTGATATTATCATCTTGGTGTTTTAAAGCCGCAAGTGAAACACTATCAAAATCATCTTTAGATAGTGTAATTCGCATACGTTGACAATTTAAATAAGCAGTCCAATCAATGTTAGTGATTTTATTTCCTAAAAATAAAACACCAACACCAGTAAACCTGATTTGGGCTTTGTCGTCATAAGCAAACTCATAATCAACGCCATTTAAAGTTGCTGTAAAATTATTCAAAATTGCATTTTTACAAGCATTATCTAACTCATTTATTTTATTTTGTTTTAATACATTAAATTTAGAATCATTATATGCTTTCTCTAATTCTTGTAAACTAGGTGGTGGAGTTTCCATTCTCCATTCTATTAACTTAAATGATGTCCCATCATAAATCGCATAGAAATCTGTACCAAACTTTGCATTTGGGTATAGATAAAGAATACTTTCTACTATATTTACATTTGATTCTAAGATCATAATTACACCTTCTTTATATTTTGAAATGTATCGAAATTATAAATTAATTAATATTTACCAATTAAAGTAGCTGTTAATCTTCCTTGCTTTAATAATTGCCAACTTGAACCATCTTGACGACCAACCAATGCAATTTTATATCCAGCAGGCAAATATATATTTAATGATCCTGCTGTATATACCCATCTTCCATTTGTAGCATTAGTTGTTGCAATTATATATGCACCTTGGTTGTTATTGCTAGGATCATATACAAATATTTTACATTGCAATTCTACTCCATCAGCGTTGGGTATGAGTGCTAAATATCCAGTGATATTATAAACACCAGAAATAGGTACAATCCATTTATCTGTATCATCTAACCATCCACCGTTATTACGTACTCTAGTAAAGTTACCTTGATACAAAGCTGTATCTACCCCATCATATACATAATAATCTTGTGACAATTCAATGTGTAAATGAGGAATATTTGTATATTTATATCCACCTGAAAATGTAACTTCACCTGTAAAAGTGTCTCCTGCCACATCTGCAAATTTACTATCAGCATCTGTTTTACGATAAGTATTATTTTGTAAATCAGTAATTGGAGTCTGAATTTGTTCAGCATAATTTTTTAATTTAGTAACATCAATTGCATCATTTCCATATATTTCATGAGTTGCATGATGACCTGAAGTGACAGGAACAGATACTTCAAACCATTGTGCATAAACTTGATCACCAGAATTCAAAGCAGTTAATAATTGAAAAGTTGTATTATTTGGCATTGTGACATCACTACGAATATTACCATTTACAAAAACTTGTAATAATTTAGGGTCTGCAACTGTTCCATTAGGAATTGTAAAAGTAACTTGTCCTTGTGTAGCGACATATGTTTGATTATTTGGTACTACACCATTAATGGAATCAGTCTTAATAGCTTCCCATTGGTTAGTTGATGTATTAAAGAATTTTAAACTTGCCATATTAAATTATTTCCCTCCTTCATTAAGACTCCCACCATATAACTGATGTGTCACTAGGGGCTGTAGATGATTTTACAACTCTTGTTGTTTGATTGACGTTCGGAACATTTAACCATAGTACATTTACATTTGCAGGGGCAGCATCACTTATTGTCACGTTGAATCCTTCAACAGTAGTTGACATATCTACTTCAAGCCAAGTAGTACCATCATAACGATAAGCAATTCCAGTATCTTTTGTTACAACTCTCCAACCAAGCTCAGGAGTAGGGTAGGTAGTTGCAATTGCAGAAAACGTTGCTACAGATTGTTTATAAACTAGTTTCTGTTGGTCTAGTAAACTTTGAAAATTTTCAGTAACATTTGTAGCGTTGTTTGCTGCTGTATTTGCGTTATCCATTGCATTTTGAATGTTATTGATTGTATCTAAACTCGAATCTAATACTTGTTTCATTGTAGTCACAGTACCGTCTGGGTTTTGTTTATAATAAATCCTACTAGAACTAATATAATGATAACCAGTTCCCGTATACTTACATAAAAACTTAGCACCAACTTGACTAATATTGAAAGTTATTACCCCTTGAATATAATCTACTAAATACTGGTTATCTGCTAATGTACCAGAATCTACTTCGTACATAGTTGGAAAAATAATAGTTTCTGAACCATTTTTTGTAGAATCAGTAAATGATCCACCGTCAACGATATCAGTATCTCCTGCTCCACCAGTTTGCTCTAAGATTTGAACTCTATCGAAACGATATGGTATTTCAGTAAGCAAAGCCTTTCCTTTATCATCAACATATATTTCTTCAAGGATCTCAAGATACGGTTGGTCTTTTCCTCGTTTCATATAGAGCATTGGATCTGAAAAAGGTTGTTCATATGACATATTATCGACTCCTTTCTATTAAATTAATTTATGAAAATGCCTCATAATAATATATATTTCCACTTTTATTCCCATACAAATTTGTGTCTTGACCAACAATAAATGATTTGTTTCCAAGTTTTCCAAATTGAGCATAAGGTGTGCCATCTGACATACCAACTAATACAATGCTACTTGTACTAGTATTTAATTTATATCCCCCAGAAATTGAAGTGATAAACAAAGAAATATCACTAGTATTTGTTGTATATACACGGACAAATTTCGGAGTAAATGGTAAGTCTATCGTTCTGAATCCAGTCCCATCCCCTGTAAAAGTTCCGAATGTATAAATGGTAGGCAATATAGTGGTACTTATTTTTCCAGTATTATCTAATTGAGCAAATGCAGTATCAGATTTCCCATTTAGATATTTAGCACTTCCGGTTATATCACCGGGAATATCACCACTAGCATCACGAATTGGAATTGTATTAGGAGTAATTGTCGCATTTGCCTCATATCCATTTAA
>JAUZOY010000029.1 GCA_030706235.1 Bacteroidota bacterium
GAGCTTGAATAATTCAGGCTCCTTTAAAACTTTTACCGGACAACAGTGATATTATATCTATTAAGGAATTATCTGAAATTATAGAAAAAAAAATGCTACTTCCATATTATAACAAAGAACTTATCGAAGCAGGTTGTGATGAAGCCGGAAGAGGATGTCTGGCTGGTCCGGTTTTTGCGGCGGCTGTAATACTTGATAAAAATTTTAATGATGATTTACTCAGAGATTCAAAAAAACTTAAAGAAAAAGACAGATACAATCTCAGAGACATGATAATCAACAAATCTATTGCCTGGGCGGTTGAAATGGCAGATAACAATGAAATTGATAAAATAAACATACTATGGGCTTCAATCTTAAGTATGCACAAAGCTATTGAAAAGCTTACGATTGAACCTCAATATCTTATCATTGATGGTAATAGATTTAAACCTTATAAAGACATTCCGCATACATGCATAATTAAAGGTGACGACAAATATTTTTCTATTGCAGCTGCATCAGTTTTAGCAAAAACATATAGAGATGATTTTATGAATGAACTTCATAATAAATACCCACAATATGGTTGGAATAAAAATAAAGGCTACCCTACCCTCGACCATAGAAATGCAATAAAAGAATATGGAATAACCGATTTTCACAGAAAATCATTCAAACTTGAAGAAAAACAGCTATCATTATTTTAAAATTTAATAGATTAGTTTAAACGGTTTTTTTATTCAAATTAAGGTTTTTTCTTTCTTAAAAAAAGAGTATCTCCAACCTGAGGTTCAGCACCTGGTTCCATACGGTTCTTTTTATACAATTTTTTAAGCTTTACAGCATAATTTTGAGATATCTGCCGCATTGTTTCTCCTTGTTTTACTATATGAAACTCATCTTTAGCTTTACTCTTCTTAGGTTTAATATATAAAACCTGCCCTTCTCTAACTATTCCTTCTTTCTTCAGATCATTATATTTAAGCAATTGCCATACTGCAGCCATTTCAAGTTCTTCAACAATTCTAAAAAATTTATCCCCTTTTCGTGCAACAATAAATTTAACTCCGTTATTTTCATAAATCTTTCTGAAAGATCCGTCCGGAAGTTTAACCTCCATAACAAGATTTTTCTCATTTAAAAGATCAATTTCATTTTTTGATTCACTGACATTTGTTTCAGCAATGATTTTGGGAATATATTTTTGATCATCAAAAGCCATAAGATTATATTTCTCTATAAGATTTATCAAAAGTTCCGGATATTTCGGATTCGTTGCATATCCTGCATCCTTTAATCCTTTTGCCCATCCCTTATAATCAGTCAATTCAAGTTTAAAAAGATTACTATAACGAGATTTACTTTTTAAAAATTCTGAATGATCTTTAAAAGATTCTTCAGCAGTATTATATTTTCTAAAACATTCGTTTTCTTTATCATCATCCTTAAATATTTTTTCACCTTCCCAATCAAGATGGCATTTAATACCGAAATGGTTATTTGCTTCAGTAGCCAATGGACTGTTACCATTTGAAGATTCAAGAAGTCCCTGAGCCAAAGTTATACTCGCCGGAATTCCAAAAACATTCATTTCTTTTATGGCTACATTTTTATACTTTTCTATGTAATCTTTTATAGTCATCTTTTGACTTTGAGGAAATGCTCCCAAGCAAAGTATTATAAGAATAAGCAAAACAAAAAATCGTAATCCTTTAACCATCTGTACTATAATAAAAAAATTTAAACACTAATTTATAATATACTTTTATGCAAAACCATACTTTCAACTTTTTACTTTCAACTTTTTACTTTCAACTACATTAAGTCCCAACTTTCTTCCTTCCTCTAACATAAGATTATACGCTTTATCATAGTCATTTGGAATTATGCCCTCTAAAATAGCTTCCCTGATTGCAGTCTTGATTACCCCTACCGGTTTTGAAGGATTTATTCCAAAAGTTTTCATAATTTCATCACCAGTAATTGGAGGCTGCCAGTTACGCAACTGATCCTTTTCCTCAATTATTCTCATTTTCTCCCTTACAATTTCGAAATTATGTTTATATCTTCTGACTTTATCAGGATTCTTTGAGGTTATATCTGCACTACATAAAATCATCAAATCATCAATATCTTCTCCTGCTTCAAAGAGAAGACGTCTTATTGCAGAATCCGTAACATCTTCTTCTACCAGGGCTATCGGACGAAGATGTAGCAGCACAAGTTTTTCAACATATTTCATTTTCTCATTCATAGGAAGCTTAAGATGCCTGAAAATTTTTGACACCATTTTAGCTCCTATAAATTCATGATTATGAAATGACCACCCATTTACAGCGTCATATTTTTTTGTTAGCGGTTTTGCAATATCATGAAGTATTGCAGCCCATCTGAGCCATAAATTATCAGAAACTCGAGAAACATTATCAAGCACTTCCAATGTATGATTAAAATTATCTTTATGACCCTTTGTCTCCTGCATATCATTACTCTTTAAAGCAACCATCTGAGGAAAAATAATATCCAGCAATTCGCTTTCAAAAAGCAAATTAAATCCTTTTGAAGGTACGGAAGACATAATTATCTTGTTAACTTCATCTATTATTCTTTCAAAAGATACAATTCTAATCCTTTCTTTGTTTTTTCTTATTGCTCTGAATGAATCCGGATGAATATTAAAATCCAGTTGTGAAGCAAACCTTATAGCTCTCATCATTCTCAGTGGATCATCAGAATATGTTATATTAGCATTCAATGGTGTTCTGATAATTTTTAATTTTATATCATTTATTCCATTGAAGGGGTCAATAAGTTGACCATAATTATTTTTATTCAAGCTTATAGCCATAGCATTTATAGTAAAATCTCTCCTTTTGCTATCATCTTCAAGCGTCCCGTTTTCAACTATAGGTTTACGTGAATGAGACCGGTAAGATTCCTTTCGTGCTCCAACAAACTCAATTTCAGTATCTTCAATCTTTATCATTGCAGTACCAAAATTTTTGAAAATATTTATCTTACCTTTTTTACCTAATGAATGGGAAAGTTTAACTGCTAAGTCAATTCCACTTCCAACTACGACTATGTCAATATCTTTTGAAGTTCTACCCATAAATATATCTCGTACATAACCGCCAACCACATAGGCATCACAAGCCATTTCGGAGGCAATTTCTGAAATCAGGGGAAAAACGGGATTTGTTAAACTCTTTTTCAATAAAAAATCAATATTAATCCAATAATTCGCAAAATTACTCAAAATTCAGAATTAAGAGTAATTTAATAATTTATGGCATAATTTTTTAATTAAAAAAACGTTCCATTAAAAAAAATAAAAATTTATCATGAAAAGGTTTCGATTACAACTTCTGATTTTAAATGTATTTGCATTTGTTGTTTTTATGGGTATTTATGGATGCAAAAAAACAGATAATACAACCGACAACTCATCTAATACTACATCGACTACAACGGTTAAAGATGAAGAAAAAATAGTTCAACATTCTGATGACGAAAATGAAGTTCAGACAACTAATGATGAACTGGATAATGAAATTAATGCCACACTTTCTACAAATAAAGCTTGGAGTTACCCTTGTGATGTAGATGCTGATAATCAATGGTCTTCTTCTAAAACTATTACTTTTACTTTTAATGGTAAAAATTGTCCTTATATACAAAGAATCAGAACAGGTTCAATTACAATTCATCTATTAAATACAAATACTAACGGGAACTTAGTAACCAAATGGTCAGATCAGGGTGCAATCCTGACTGTAACATTTAAAGATTTTAAAATATCCAGGAAATTAGCCCCGAATAAATATATAATATTTAACGGGACCAAAACATATACCAATGTAAGCGGCGGAAATCTTACGCAACTTTATTATAATAAATCGAAAACAATTATTCATACCGTAAAAGCTACAGGAATTACAGCAACTTTTCCTGAAGGTCAAAGGACATGGAATATTAACCGAACTAAAACATGGACAAATCTGAATGATACACTTATTCAATTTACTGTAACAGGTGGTGGTTCAGAAGGCAACTACTCAAATCTTGAATGCTGGGGTACAAACAGATATGGGGATAATTTCTACAGCCAGATCACTAATCCTGTTATTTTTACCACGGCATGTAATAAAATAGTATCAGGTACAATTACAAACTATGTAAATAGCTACACTGCTTCAATAACATATAATACGGATCAGGATGGTAATCAATTATCTACTTCTCCGAGTGATTGTAATTATATTGCATTCATTAAAGCTACTACTCCTTCAGGTGGTAAATTCACAAAGACGATTACATACTAACAAAATATTTTATCTTAAACAATATAATTATTAAGTTCTTTCCAGTCTTGTCACTTTTATTACGCCATGAACTTTTTTAATGTTATTTATCAAATCTAACAAATGAGCGGTATCATGAACATAAAGCATTATCTTCCCTTCAAACAAGCCTTCATTTGTATCGAAACTTATTGAACGAATATTAACATTCAATTCATTAGAAATAATTCTTGTTATATTATTTATAATCCCGACATCATCAACCCCATTAACATTAATTCCCGCCAAAAAAGCTATTGATTCTTTTGATGTCCATTTTGCTTTAACTACTCTTGAACCATATTTTGATAAAAGCTGTTTTCCCTCTTCACAATTAATTCTGTGAATCTTTATTCCTTCATCAATTGTGATAAATCCGAAGATATCATCACCTGGAATAGGAGTACAACATTCAGAAAGAGTATATTTAAGCTTATCAATATTTTCACCAATTACAAGTGCATCAGATTTGTTTTTAAGTTTTTCTAAAAGTTTTCCTGATAATGTTATCTTTTCATCAGGAACTTCTGTTTTTGTTTCATCTTTTTTGTTTTTCAAAAACAATGCTCTGGTAAGATAATTAAGCCAATTGGTATTTTCCTTTTCTCTTAAAAATCCTTTTAAATGTTTTTCATTTATAGTTCCCTTTGCATATTCATAAAAAAGTTCTGCTACACTTGAAACTCCACAATAATGTATAAGTCTGTTGATGTTATTCTGGTTAAATTCTATCTTAATCTGAGAAAACTTTTCCTTTAGTTGTTCCCTACCCTCTTCTGTAATACTTTTCCTGATATCTTTTAGTGATTGTTTTATTTTAGTTTTAGCTCTTGCAGTAACTACATATTCCAGCCACTCATCTTTAGGCTTTTGTTTATTTGAAGTTATTATTTCAATCTGATCTCCACTTTTAAGTTCTGTATTCAGAGGTACGAGTTTATGATTAACTTTTGCGCCAATACAACTATTGCCGATTGCAGAATGAATATTATATGCAAAATCCAAAGCTGTAGCTCCAATTGGAAGAGTTTTAAGATCACCTTTGGGTGTAAACAGGATTATTTCATCAGAAAACAAATTCAGTTTAAAATCATCAAGAAAGTCAAGAGCATTTGAATCCGGATTCTGAAGTATCTCTCTGATTTTCCTCAACCATTCATCCAATCCGCTTTCAGATGTAGCAGCTTCCTTATATTTCCAATGTGCAGCATATCCTTTTTCTGCTATTTCATCCATTCTTGTGGAACGTATCTGTACTTCTACCCATTTACCCTGATTACTCATCACTGTTGTATGCAATGATTCGTATCCGTTTGATTTCGGAGTAGAAATCCAGTCACGTAATCTGTCAGGATTTGGCCTGTAAAAATCTGTAACTATTGAATATACTTTCCAGCATTCTGCCTTTTCAATATCCAAGGGAGCATCTATTACTATTCTGATTGCAAAAAGATCAAATACTTCCTCAAATGGAATATCTTTCTTCTTCATCTTTGTCCAGATAGAATGTATAGATTTTACTCTGCCTGAAATAGTGTACTTAATATTTTGTTCATCAAGAGATTTTCTTATGGGCATTGCAAATTTGCCTATAAATTTTGTTCTTTCTTTCTGAGTCTCCTTAATTTTCTGAGATATCATCTCATAGATTTCCGGCTCGGTAAATTTAAAGCCTAAATCATCAAGTTCTGTTTTAATCGAATATAAGCCAAGACGATGAGCAAGAGGTGCGTATAAATATAATGTTTCTGATGCTATTCTAATTTGTTTTTCATGAGGCATCGAATCCAATGTTCTCATGTTATGCAATCTATCAGCAAGTTTTATTAATATTACCCTTACATCATCTGAAAGGGTTAAGAGCATTTTCTTAAAATTCTCTGCCTGAATAGAAGCATTTTGGTCAACAATATCAGAAATCTTTGTCAGGCCATCAATAATTGAAGCAATTTTATCACCGAAAAGTTTTCTGATATCTTCAAGAGTATAATCAGTATCCTCAACCACATCATGCAGTAATGAACATACAACAGAAGTAACTCCAAGTCCAATTTCACTAACTACAATATGAGCGACAGCAAGTGGATGATATATATATGGTTCACCCGATTTGCGTCTTGTATTTTTATGTGCATCAAGAGCAAGATTAAAAGCTTTTCTTATAAGCTTTTTATCCTGAGTATCCATATTGGGCCTGCACACTCTTAGCAGTTCCCTGTATTTAATAAGTATTTCTTTCCGTTCTGCTTCTAAATCAATCTGCTGCATATATTTTCAAACCTAAACTAAAATCCTATTCAAGAACAAATGCGGTAGTACCTATCTGTATTCCATCTGTGAATATATCAATATTATAAGTACCTCGCTTAAAGTCTTTTGTTTTTTCCCAATACATACAAATATCCATTGCTTTACCTTCATATACAATTTCCTGTTTTACAGAATATATCAGCATCTTACCTTCATATTTAAAAGCATAAGAATCATCTGTACCTCTTGTAAGAATAACACCATCAGGATCAGCAATACGTATATAAATTGTTTTCTTTCCTTTTGGTACTAGTATGTTTTCACTTAAAACAAAACAAGATTTTATTTTTTCAACTTTTTTTGCCTTTGGAGTTTGTATTTCCTGACCTCTTGATTTTATCTTCAATCCGAAAGCTATTATTTCATATGCTTTTAATATAGATGCACTTTGAACTTTTGTTGAAAGTTCTGTATTTTTTGAAGATAAACTTGTATTTTGTATTAAAGTTGAATCAAGTGCAGTTTTAACTTTCACATTTTCAGCAGTTAAAGTCTGATTTTTTGCAGTAAGTTCTTCTATTTGTTTTACATATTCAAACTGTCTTTGCTGCAAAAGAGCAACTTGTTTTTTATAACGCTCTACAGATCCTTTACCCCTTTTCAATTCGCCAATCATTATATTTATTCTGTTTTTTTCGACACCAAACAAACTATCAAGGCCCTTATATTTTGTACCAAGACTATCATATTGCGAATTCATTTCATTAAGTCTATCTATCAGACTTTCCTTATCTGCCACAAGTTTTTCCTTTACTACTGTTTCTGTTTTTACTATTGTCTGGATTTTATTTAATTTCCATATTAAATAGCAATTAAGAATTGCTAAAACTATTGTTAAGAAAATAAAGAAATTCAAAAGTCCTTTTTTTGAATGAACTTTTTCCATTTTTTCATCCGGGATATTTGTATTTGTTTCCATTTTTACTTAAATTTTAAGTTATAAATAAATTATTTAATTGAAAACTGACCTGTACCGATTTGATAACCATCTGCAAAAATTGAAATATTATATGTTCCGGGTAAAACTGTCTTCATTTTATCCCAATACATACATATATCCATAGCTTTATTATCATAATCAATTTCTTTCATCATTGAATATTGCATACGTTCCTTATTATTGTTAAGGAAAGAATATTCATCACTATCTCCTTTACGAAGTATATAATTATCAGGACCGGCAATCCTCACATATATATATTTTCTTCCACTTTTAGCAAGAAGATTTTCACTTAATGTAAAGCACACTTTTATTTTATCAACTTTCTTGGCTTTCTCTACAACATCTTCCCTTTTTCCTCCTGATTTAAGTTTGATTGCTGTACAAGTAACCTTGTATGCCTTTAATACAGAAGCCACATTAACTTTTGCCGTAAGTTGTTCTTTATCTTTCGAAAGCTCTTCTGCCCTGTTTTTTTCTTTATGGTATTCTCCTTTTATTTCTGTATTCTCTTTCCTTAATGCATGGTTACTTGCCTGAAGTGAATCAATCTGATGAAGATATCCCTGAACAATACTTCTCAGATAATCCAGTTTTTTGGAAACTCTCTTTAGATCTTTTTCTGAAGCAAGAAGTTTTTGAATTTCACGTGCATTTTTCTGAATAATACTATCTTTTTCTTTTAAACTTTTACTAAGGGTGCCATAATCCTGATTGAGTTTTTTATGTTCTGACATCAGATCATTAAATACTCTGGTCAATGAATCTCTTTCAATATTTGCTTTGGTCTTTTCAACTACTTCCTTTTGTATAATTATCTTAGTATCTCTTTTAATTGAGAATATCATCCAAAGCAAGATTATTATTATTACCGATAATATTCCTATAATTATCTTGTAAGTCTTTGTGTTTATTGCGTTTTCGTCAGACATATTTTCAATGTTTTTAATTTGCAAAATTACATTAATTTTATGAGAATTCAACACTTAAATTTTAAAAAAAATAAATGAACATATAAACAATAAAAAACAATTTATGAAACCTATAACATTTGCAAATTATAATAATCTAAACGACAATATAATCATAACTATTATGAAAATTTTAACTAATAAAGTTAAGCATTTATCTTTTATTTTAAAAATTTTATTTTCATAACATATTGTTATATTATGAAATATACTAAGTCATTAAACAAATTTCAATTAAGTTACATTTTAATAATTTATATTATCAAAAAATACTTTAATTTTGTAAACAATTATTATGGATAAATTTAATAAATACATATAGATGAAATATATTTACAATAAGATTATTTTATTTATTTTAATGACAATATATTTTAATAATTTATATTCCCAGACACCAACATGGTATTGGGCTTCGAACGGAGGAGGATTTGATAAAGATGAAGCCAAAGCAGTGACGACAGATAAATCAGGAAATGTTCTTGTTACAGGATATTTCAGAAGTTCAAATATCACTTTTGGCTTAACAACACTAAATCAAAATGGCAATGATGATATATTCCTGGTAAAATATAATAGCAAAGGAAATGTCTTATGGGCTAAAAGTGCCGGAGGAAAAAATGACGATGAAGCATACGCTATTGCTACTGATAACCAGGGATATACATATGTCGCAGGTGCTTTTAAAAGTTCTTCATTATCATTTGGGACATGGAATTTAAACACAAAAGGTTCTTACGATATGTTTATTGCCAAATATGATCAGAACGGCAATGTAATTTGGGCAAAAAGTTTTGGCGGACCTGGTGACGAACAAATAAATACGATTACAACAGATTCATTAAACAATATTTATATCGGAGGTACATTTAACAGCTCTTCTTTAACCATAGGGGCTACAACATTTAACAACAAAGGGGGAAATGATATTATTCTGATTAAATTGGATTATAAAGGCAATATTTTAAACTCAAAAGCTTTCGGAGGCAACAATGATGATAATCTAAACAACATTAAAGTATCAGCAGATAATAAAATATTTTTGACTGGTAATTTTAAAAGTGACACCTTATTTTTTGATAATATTTCTCTGTTAAATCATGGAAACAACGATGCATTTATTACTAAACTTAATGATAAATTAAGTTCTATTTGGGCTAAATCCTTTGGAGGAATAGCTGATGAATATTCAAATGCTTTAAACATTGATAAAGATGGAAATTTAGTAATTACCGGTAGTTTTGTAAGTTCAAGTCTTGTTATAGGTAATGATATGTTAAATAAACAAGGGTCATATGATATTTTCGTATCAAAAATTGATTCTTCAGGTAAGTTTATTTGGAGTAAATCAGCTGGAGGAGAAGGGACGGATATAGCTACTGGCATTACATCTGACATTAATAACAACATCTATATATCAGGATATTATACCAGCTCTATAATATATTTTGACTCTATAAGCAAAGTAAATTCAGGTTCTCTTTCAAGCGATGGGTTGATCGCAAAATTCGATTCCAAAGGTAAGGTTATATGGATGAAAACATTGGGTGGAACTAGTAATGATTATGCATATGACATTTCTGTTAATAATACTGGTGACAAAATGTATATAACAGGAAGTTTTTCAAGTAATGACATATATTTTGGAAATATAAATCTAATAAATAATGGAAACCTTGACACTTATATTGCCAAATTAGGAGACGATATTTCAACAAAATATAATTTTACACCAATTATATGCAACGGTAGTCGTACATCTGTAACCGTTACTGTTTCAGGAGGTACTCCACCATATACATATTCATGGTCTAATGGTATGACAACCAAGAATCTCAATAATATACCTGCTGGAAATTATTATGTCATTATCAATGATACTAATGGATTAAGTGTACAACTTGATATTAATATTACTCAACCAAAAGCTATTACCACAAACGCGATAATAAAAAACGGCTGTTTTAATGGCAACAATGGTTCTGTTACACTGAATCCGGCTAATGGTACACAACCATATAATTATTCATGGTCCACAGGTTCAAATTCAAACTTTATTGACAATCTTTCCCCCGGTAATTATTCAGTTACAGTATCAGATTTGAATAATTGTAATGTAACTAACAATTTTAAAATAATTAACCCACCTATTTTAAAAGATACTTTTACTATATATAATGCAAGTTGCAATGGACTTAAAGACGGTAGAATAATCCTTAACGTAACCGGAGGTACTATATATTATAAATACTTCTGGTCAAATGGCAGCTCAAATTATATTGCTTCAAAACTTGGCCCCGGACTTTATAAAGTAACTGTCAAAGATGCTAACGGTTGCATAATTACAGATAGTATGGTTGTCACTGAACCTGCCGGAATTAATATAACTCATGTAACAAAAAATGCCTCTTGTAATGGAAATTCTGATGGTCAGATTCAGCTAACAGTTACCGGTAACAGTCCTTCGACAATATTTAAATGGTCAAATGGGAATAACACAAAAGATCTTCTTGGTATTAAAGCAGGAACTTATTCTGTAACTGTAACTGATTCTATTTACTGTTCCATTCATACAGCTCAGGTAAAAGAGCCATCACTACTTAATCTAAATCTAATCTCAAGTAGTGACACAAACAGTACATGTCATGGAAAAATAATTGCAAACTGTACAGGTGGAACTTTACCCTACAAATTCTTATGGAATGACCCCAAAAAACAAATTTCATCAATAGCATCGGGACTTTGTACCGGCAAATATACGATTGTTGTTACAGATAAAAATAATTGCACTATTTCCGATTCGGCAAATGTTATAAACTACATTTCAAATTTCATTTCCGTACAACAATACAAAATACATAATAATTTATCTTTATATCCTAACCCCGCAGAAGGTGAATCTATTACAATTACAGGAATCGACAATAACAAGAAATTCAATTTATATATCTTTGATGAATTATCCAGAGTAATATATTCAGAAATGAATCAAAAAACCGATAGCAATTCAAAATGTTTAAACCTGAAAAACATAAAAGCAGGTATTTATTTTATAAAGTTAGAATATACTGATCTCATGTACCCTTTGATTAAATTTATTAAAAACTAGTCACATTTAAATTTTATGAGAATTCTATTAATAACAATCATCAATCTATTATTATTTTCGGGTCTTAAAGCCGCCATTTTAGATTTTACTGCAACTAAAGTATGTGAAGGGAACCAGACCATTTTTAATGCTACTTATACTGGGTCCGCCGTTATTGTCAGTTATAAATGGGATATGGATGGTGATGGCATTTTTGATGATGCCAGTGGGAGCAATGTTAAATATAAATTTAATGTAGCAGGAGTATATAAAGTCGGACTTCAGGTTACAACAGATGCAAATGATCAAGATTATCAATATCATTATGTAGTTGTTAATGCTATTCCAAAAGTAAATTTTACGATTAATAATCCCTGTGAACTTACGGGCACATTATTTACAGATAACTCTATTGTAAATAATGGGAAAATAAAGAGATATTACTGGGATTTTAATAACGACGGGAACGTTGATGACAGTTCCGGAACTTCTGTTATATACAAATATATTATTCCTAAGCTCTATTATATTAAATTAACTGTTGTAAGTGATAGTGGATGTTCATCTTCTGCTATTAAATCTGTAAAAATAAACAGTAGTCCGGTATCGGATTTTTCATTTACCGGTTCCAGATGTTTAGGCGACACCTCTTACTTCTATAACAATACTCATATAAGCGGAGATACTATAATATCAAGTGTGTTATATTTCGGCGATGGTATTGGAACTAATTTTAATAAAATAAATAATGTTTATCATATTTATAAAAATATCGGAAACTACTCTGCTAAACTAATTTCCATTTCAAATACAGGATGTAGTGATACCTCAAAAACAATAGTTTTAGATATTAAAAGTTCACCTTCATTAACTATTTCAGGTGAACCAGGTTTCTTTTATGAAGGAAAAACACTTACTCTTACCTCCGTAGGTAAATACGATAGTCTTATATGGTCAACCCATGAAAACACCAACAATATAACAGTTGACAAAGGTGATCTATATACTGCTATAGCTTATTATAATAATGGCTGCAGAAAAACAGAATCAATACGTATAATTTCTTTAAAAAGACCCGGGTTAAAAATTATGAATGTAATGACACCAAATGGTGATGGAGTTAATGATTTATGGCATATCGATTTTATAGAAGCTTACAAATTTTGTGACGTAAAAATATTTAACAAAGTTGGACAGCAAGTTTTCTCAGATTCCAATTATAGCAACAACTGGGATGGCAAATCCGACGGAATTCTCCTTCCTGATGGAGCTTATTATTATATTGTCAAAGATAGTGACAATAATGTTTATAAAGGAGCTATAAATATCTTAAAATAAAGAAAGAGAAAATGAGAAAAAATCTACTATTAACAATACTTGCCACCATTTTTATTTTTGTTTGTAATGGCCAGCAATTCCCTGTAAGCAATCAATATATACTTAATTCATGTGATTTATCGCCTGCTCTTGCAGGAAAAGAAAAAAATATTGAAGGTTATATTGGTTATAGAGATCAATTTGTAGGGATTACGGGAGCTCCTCTTTCTCAGTTTCTTTCTGTTAATCTACCTTTTTTTAATAAATCAGGAATAGAATTTTCAGTAGTTAATGAACGTGCTGATATTATTAAAAATTTTTATGCAAATATCGCATATGCTTATCACATTAAACTTACAAAAATCCAGAATATGGGATTTGCTATATCAGGTGGTATCCATGAAAACAGACTTAATTTAAATTACATTAATGTGGAAAACATGGCAGATGCCTCTATTATGGCAAGAGACATTGATCATAAGGTTGATTTAATGGCAGGATTTGGATTCTATTATCAAATTAAAAATTTTCAATTTACTTTTTATTCTCCATCTTTGTTTGAGTCATCAAAAATATACAATGACGGCAAAGATAACATCGACTATACACTTACTCATCAGTACAATGCAAGTTTATCATATGTCATAAAACCTAATAAAAATTACGATATAACTCCAATAATTGTTCTTAGAAAAGAAAATGAAGTTCCTGTTAGTTACGAAGCCAATGCTATGTTCAGGTATATGAATAAATACTGGATTGGAGCAACATACAGAAAAGGGAATATTTATGGAGCCTCAGCAGGTATGCAACTTACAAAATTATTTTCATTCAATTATACCTATGAAATTCCTGCCGGAGGAATTATGAATTATACAAGTGGTTCTCACGAGCTCTGCCTGAAAATTAAAATTGACAGATCCAAAGAACTTGGGACAAAAAAAGCCAGAGAAAAATTAATGATTAAAATCGATAGTCTTGCAAAAAAGCAGGAAAGATATGAAAATGAGATAGCTACATATAAAGAAAAACTAAAAAATGATAGCTTGGCACTTAAGAAAAGTTACGAAAATGAAATAGCATTAATTAACGAAAGGCTAAAAAATGACAGCATATCTAAAATAAAAAATCGTGATAGTCTAAATATCCAGAAACAACAAAAAACAGAGCTTCTTAATGAACTTGAAAAACAAAAAATTATAATTGCACAGCTAAGTTCAGACACATCCGGGAACAAATTGAAAAGTCAGAAAAACAAAGAGCAAATAAAACAATACACCCAAAATATGACATTAAAATCTCATGAAGATTCTGTTTTGGCTAATAAAAATGATTATCTGATAGATACATCATCAAAATTTAATAAAAAAGTAATTTCTAAAACCGGTGAAACAACTTCTAAACAAACTGAAAAAACAGAATTAGCTAAATCAGAAGCCTCCACCAAAGACATTGAAAACAAAGTTGATTTATCCAAATTTACAACTAAAAAGTCTGAACCCAAACAGGGGTTATCAAAAGATATTTTAGAAATGGATTTTAATACTTATAAAGAGCTAAGTACAAAATTAAAAGATATAGATCAGCAACTCGAATGGCTCAAGGCAAATGATGTTTCTTTTATTTATAACAGATCCAAAAACATTAAAAACTTTAAGGGCATTAAAAGAGAATATTTTATTGTTGCAGGTAGTTTTAAAGAATCTGATAATGCAAAAGACTTTGTAGAAATCCTGAAAGGGAAAGGAATAAACTCAGAAATTGAATTTAATCCCGAAACAAAATGGTATCATGTCTACGCTTATAAATACCCTGACATCTTCACTGCTATCAAGAAACTTTATGAAGTAAGAGAAGATGAAAGATACAATAAACAAGTCTGGCTTTATATCAACTACTAATAACTTTTAACTTTCAACTTTTAACTTACTAAAAGCTTGTTCCAGATCGTTAATCAGGTCATTAACATCTTCAACACCAACTGATATTCTAATAAAAGTATCTGATATACCAAGTTTTGCACGATCTTCCGCAGCTACAGAAGCATGGGTCATTGTTGCAGGATGTTCGATTAATGATTCAACTCCACCCAGACTTTCTGCAAGAGCAAAAACCTTTAATGATTGTAAAAATTTCTTAGTCGTATTTAGATCGCCTTTTATTTCAAATGACACTATTCCACCAAAACCTCTTGCTTGTACTTTTGCAAGTAAATGTTGTGGATGACTGCTAAGTCCCGGATAAATTACTTTTTCTACATCATGATGTTTTTCCAGAAATTTTGCAATTGCCAAAGCATTTTGATTATGTTTCTCCATCCTTAGCGACAAAGTCTTTATTCCTCTCATTGTCAGAAAACAATCGAATGGAGAAGGAACAGCTCCGATTGCATTCTGATGATACTTTATCTTTTCATACAATATATCATCAGACAACATAATTGATCCGCCTACCACATCACTATGTCCACCAATATATTTTGTAGAACTATGCAATACAATATCAGCTCCCATATCAACAGGATTCTGGAAATAAGGAGACATAAAAGTATTATCAGCAACCAATATCAGATTATGTCTTTTTGCTATACCTGAAATTTGAGGAATATTACAAATCTTCAATAATGGATTTGACGGACTTTCAATCCATATCAATTTTGTTTCAGGAATAATTGCTTTTTCAACATTCTCTGATTTATTAGCATCAGCAAACGAAATCTTAATGCCAAGATTACTCATAACCTGGTTGTAAAGCCTTTTGGTTCCACCATATAAATCATCGGAAGCGACTACATGATCTCCTGATTTTAATAATGCAAGTATCAGAGTTGATTCTGCTGCCAGACCTGAAGCAAATGCCAATCCGTATTTTGTATTCTCTATTGCTGCAAGCTTTGTTTCCAATGCTTGTCTGGTTGGATTAAGTGCCCTGGAATATTCAAACCCTGCTGTAGGTACGTCTACCATTTTCCTTGCATAAGTAGATGACATATGTATTGGTTTAACAACATCTCCTGTTGCTCCTTCTCTAAAGTCAGGTTCTTCACCTGCATGTATTGCTTTTGTAGAAAATCCGTATTTTTTATCCTTATTTTCCATGTTATCCTAAAATTTTATAAAGATTGTAAAGTTCATAAAGCTGATAAATTTTCAATATAACAAGATGTCAAACAACTAAATTTCAAGAATTCAGAACCCTTTCCAACCATTCGTCATTATACATTTTAGACAAGTATTTATTGCCTGTATCACAAACTAATGACACTACCCTTTTACATTCTTTCTGTTCTCTGCAATATTTTAATGCAGCAGCAAGAAGTGTACCACTTGAAGAACCTGCAAGAATTCCTTCATTACTTAAAAGTTCTCTTGCTGATAGAAAACTTTCCTTATCGGTTATCGTGTATGACTTTTCCACCATCGAAAAGTCAGCAAATTTTGGAATAAAGTCCTCCCCTATTCCCTCAACAAGCCATGAACCTGCTTCAGATTCTATCTTTCCCTTTTCTACATATTCCGTAATTACCGAACCTTTAGGATCTCCGATTATAAATCCTGTTTTGGGAGAAACTCTTTTAAAATATCTTGTCAATCCTGTCAAGGTACCTGATGAACCAATACCTACGACAATAGTATCTACATCATGATCCATTTGTTCCCATATCTCCGGTCCGGTTGTCGTTTCATGTGCAAGCGGATTTGATTCATTCTCAAACTGGTTAATAAAATAAGCACCTGTTTCCTTTGATATTCTCAATGCCAGATCCTGATAATATTCAGGGTGTCCCTTACCGACATCAGATCTGGTCATTACAACATCTGCACCAAGAGCCCTTAGATGATCGGCCTTTTCTTTACTCATCTTATCAGGAAGCACAATAATTATTTTATATCCTTTCATTCTTGCTACCAAAGCAAGCCCGATGCCGGTATTTCCTGCCGTAGCCTCAATTATTGTTGAACCGGATTTCAGGAGACCTTTCTTCTCTGCATCATTTATCATAGATAATCCTACCCTGTCTTTTATAGACCCACCGGGATTTTGATTTTCAAGCTTAAGAAATAATCTGCATTTTCCTGTATCTATCTTTGTAACCTCGACTAAAGGTGTATTTCCTATAGTTTCAAGAATATTTTTGTAATACATAACTATTTTTATATTAATCTACAAAGATGCAAAAAAAAATTAATTCAGACTCATCTTTATCTCACCATTTCATTTTTTAACAGGCAAAGCTTTTTGAAAGTAATATATATACAAACTTTTTATTTTTATTTAAGTTTATAAAAAAATCATAACTTTGCGATTATATATTTTATAAACCAAAAACTGATAGTTATGGCATTAGAAAATTTAATAAGCTTTAACCTCACAGCTGCTGAGATCACGCAAATTGAAACTGCTTTGCAGACAATAAAAACTGTCATTCAGGGAAAAGTCATAAACCTCACTACCGAAGAACGTCAGGAATATGGCAAAGTTGGCAACGAAAGAGCCAACTTCATTGTGAAAGCATTGGGATATATGCTTCAGCGTCCCGACCTTGTGCCAAACTACATCAATCTGACCGAATTCCAGAATGATGTTGCTGCACGTCAGTCGATAGTTCCTTTGCTGAACCAGGCAACAGAAATCCACGAAATGTTCAGCGACACCAACCTGCTGCTCGGGACAGATGTTTACAACACAGCAATTGCATTCTACCGCAACGTGAAAATTGCCGCCCAGCAGAATGTTCCCGGCTCAACCAACATCTACCAGGACCTGCAGGTGGATTTTCCGGGACGACCCAAAAAAATAAAAACAACCAATCCTTAATCCTCCGGGCGGTAATATCTACTCCGGAACGTCTTATAAGTACTTCAAAGCATCTTATAATATGTTCCGGACAAGATATAAGTACTTCCGAACGTCCAATAAGTACTTCCGAGCAAGATATATGACGTTCCGAACGTCCAATATATACTTCGGAAGATCTTATAAGTACTTCGAACGTCTTATATATACTTCCGAACGTCTTATTGGCAGTTCAGAGGAGGTTATTTGAAATAGAACATGAATTTAATAATTAAAAGTTTACTATAATGAACACAAACAATATAAGTATTGAAGATTTTTTAATTCAACATTTGATTGAAAATAAAAAGTATGAGGATATTTCCGATAAATATGGATTAGAATCCAAAGAACTTACTAAAATGTGGGATTCAAACGAAGGATTAAAAATAAGAGAGGATATCAAAAAAGCAAAACAAATTTTTAATAATAGGAAGAATAATCCTGATTTTAAATAATTTAAAGATAAATGTATAAGGTATTTTTATGAATGGTATAAAAAACAACCTAAAATTTGTGGCTATTGTGGAATAGAAGAAGCAAAACTTAAAGAACTATTTGATAAAAACATGACAATATTAGATACAAAAAGGAAAAGAGGTCCAAGTCTTGAACTAGAAAGAAAAAATACTGATACTAATATTTATAATGAAGAAAACTGTATAATGGCTTGTTATTTTTGTAATAATCATAAAAGTGATATTATCTCAGCAGAAGATCATAAAAAATATTTTGCTGAAAGCATTAAGAATTATTTAGAAGATAAATATAAAGAGATTAAAATTAATTAGTTATTTAACGACATATCATTGAAAATCATGAAAGAGATATCAATAATTTTCGTATTAATATTCAGTATTTCTGTTTGCGGATATTCTCAAAAAATACAGCAACCGAATAAAAAGAAAAATGATTTAGAAAAGATTAAATTAAAAGGTAAAGTTAAATCTGTTAAGAAAACCATATGGAAAGCGGAAGTTGGAAATAATGACATTAATAAAGGAGAAATGATGTTTGATCCTTTAATTA
>JAUZOY010000290.1 GCA_030706235.1 Bacteroidota bacterium
ATTGATAAAAAATAAATCCCGTCTTGACTATATTTCTGCAAATAATCATGCATTCCTTGGAATATCTGAATTTGTTATAAACAACATTAATGATAATCAGCAAAATCATATAAAGTCATTAAATTATATCAACATATATTATAATTTCCGGGAATTTCACAACAAAAGAATCCTGCAAATTAATAAAACAAACTATCTTATAACATCAGCAAACAAAATAACAGTTGATTTTATCATTATATCCGGGAACCCACACATTTCACTATTAAGACTTATTCAAGCCTATAATTTTCAACAACTGATTATTGATTCATCCAATTCCATCAGATATGCCACAAGACTAATTTCAGAAGCAAAAAATCTGGGTATAAATTGCTATTCGGTTCTTCATTCAGGAGCTTTTGAAGCAGACATTTAGTCTCTTCAATTAAAAATTAATTATTCCAGGTCTTCAAGCCAGCTTTGAATAGTACCTCTTTCATTTTTTGCAGGAACAACATTTTTACTTTTAAACTCTTTATAAAGATTATAAACAATACCATCAGATAAACCTATCTTCGGTACATAGATTTTATCAATATTACTCCATTTTAATACATTTATATAAATCCTTGCAGCAGGAATAATTACGTCCGCACGGTCAGGTCTCAGCCCAAGATCTTCAATTCTTTCCTCAAGATTAAAACTGGATAGATGTTGATTACTGAAAACAAGTGTTTCATAAGGAATATAACTGTCATTGCGATCACCATAAAGCTTTGCAATTTTATTAATATTGCCACCGGAACCAATACATATTATCGGAGTAGGATTTTTTCTGTATGGTTTTAACCATTGTTTAAGTCTGTCCCATTCCTTTTGTTCCACTTTATCTTTAAGCATACGGATAGTCCCTATTCTGAATGATGCTGAATCAATTATCCTTTCACCCTGATTTAATGATATTTCTGTAGAGCCCCCACCAACATCAACAAACATCATTACTCTTTCCTTTTCAATATTTGCAAAATTATGGACTGCACAAACCATATTTGCTTCTTTAATCCCATCAATTATTTCAATTTCAATACCCGTCTTTTCAAAAACATAACTTACAACTTCCTTATTGTTAATAGCCTCCCTCATAGCAGCTGTAGCAACAGCTTTATATACTACAGGTTCATAAACTTCAATAAGTAATTTATAAGCTGAAAGAGTTTTTACCAGATTGTCGATCTTGCTTTTAGAAATATAGCCATCATTGAATACATCCTCACCAAGTCTTACTGGTATTCTCACAAGAGAGGCCTTTTCTACAATTATTTCTCCTTCATGTTCAAATACATTTGAAAAATACAATCGTGCTGCATTTGAACCAATATCTATACCTGCTATCAACATAATTTTAAATTTTTAGTTTTCAAGTAGTTGTAAATCTCATCCTGAGATCTTATTTTTTTCTTCTGGTCTGTTTGCTTATATGTATTATTGTTATCTTTTGATATTATTCTGGCTTTTACATTATCATTCAGATGTATATTGATAAGATCCATAATTTCCTGTTTTATATCATTATCATAAATAGGGCATGCTGCTTCAATCCTGTAGTCAAAGTTTCTGTTCATCCAATCGGCAGAAGATATATAAAATGCAGGATCTCCGTTATTATGGAAAATTAAAACTCTTGAATGTTCAAGGTATTTATCAACTATACTGATTGCTTCAATATTATCACTGAAATTCGGAATACCGGGAACCAGAACACATATACCCCTTATAATAAGTTTTATTTTAACACCCGACTGACTCGCTTTATATAATTTATTGATTATATCCTCATCAACCAGATTATTCAGTTTTAAAATTATTGATGCTTCTTTCCCTTCCTCCTTATTCTTAATTTCTCTATTTATAAGATTTACAAAGAATTTTCTCATATTCAATGGTGAAACGGCAAGATGTTTAAAAAGGTATGGTTTGAAATTGTTTTCAAACAAATCAAATATTTTATCAACCTCAAATGCCAATTCTTTATTTGCAGTCAGCAGACTGGTATCAGAATATACCTTTGCCGTTTCTTCATTGTAATTTCCCGTTGCAAAATTTATATAATCAGTATAACCTTTCTTATCTTTTCTTCTGATATGTAAAAGTTTACAATGCACTTTCATACCGGGAATACTATCTATCACATTAATACCATCTGCCTGCATTTTATTTGCCCATTCAATATTAGCCTGTTCATCAAATCTTGCCTGTATTTCCATGAATACAGTCACTTTTTTCCCGTTTCTTGCAGCATTGATCAAAGCATTAATTACATTTGACTTTGACGCTACTCTGTATAAAGTCATTTTAATAGAAACAACATTTGGATCTATTGATGCTTCACGCAACAAATCAATAATATATTGAAATGACTGGTAAGGGAAATGAAGAATAATATCTTTTTTCTTTATTTCTGAAAGTATACTGGAATTTTCAAAAATTTGTCTGTGAGTTAAAGATTTTACAATAGGATTTTCAAGAGATTTGCTCCCGATATTAGGAAAATTCATAAAATCTTTAAAATTATGGTACCTTCCACCTGGTGCAAGATATTCTTCATTAGAAATATTTAGTTTCCTTGTAATAAATTTAAGTATTTTTTCAGGAATGGAGCTATCATAAACAAATCTTATTGCTCTTCCGATTTGCCTTTGTTTCAGGCTCTCGGATATTATTTCCATAAAACTCTTTGAAATATCATTATCAATATCTAATTCAGCATCTCTCGTTATTTTTATTGTATAAGCCTGGAAATTATCATAATTAAATATTGCGAAAATATCCTCAAGACAATACCTGATAACATCATCCAATAAAATAATATAATTAGCATTATTTGATTTAGGTAGAACAAAAAAACGAGATAATACACCTGTAGGTAATTTTATTAGAGCATAGTTCTCTTTGATAGAATTATCTTTTCTCGACATATGAACCACCAGATAAATCAATTTATCTTTAAGAGCAGTAAAATCAACCGTACTATCAATCATTATAGGAAAAAGGTTGGGCCGTACCTGTTCATGAAAATATTGTTTAACCCATTCACCCTGAGATTTTGTTAATTCTTTCTCATCAATTATATAAATATCAGCAGATTCAAGATTTCTACTTATATCCTGATATATAATTTCAAAACGCGCCTGTTGATTATGCACTATATTGTCAATCTCTTCCAGAATTTTTTTTGGAGTATATCCGTGAATCTGATATCTCTTTTTTTTGAAGTTTACTATTCTGCTTATAGTAGCTACCCTTACCCTGAAAAATTCATCAAGATTATTCGAAAAAATACCAAGGAACTTAAACCTTTCTATTAAAGGATTTTTTATGTCAGCAGCTTCCTGAAGCACTCTTTCATTGAAATTGAGCCAGCTTATCTCCCTGTTTACAAATTTAGACTTGGCATTTATCGTATTACTCATTATTTGAGCAAATTATATTGTTCTCAATTTTAATTTTTCATACAAAGGTAATAAAATATTTCACTATTGTCCGATTAAAATATTTAGTTCAAAACTTACGATGTTAATTGGTTGAAAATAAGTAATTGTATTTTCACAAAAGCATAATTAAAAAAAGTAAGCCCTTTAGAAATCAAGATTTAGTTGTGGGTTATCTGCTTC
>JAUZOY010000291.1 GCA_030706235.1 Bacteroidota bacterium
ATTGTCAATGATAGCTTTAACAGCTGCTATAAATTTTTCTTTTGCTAAGTTTGATATAGCCACAGAAGAAGCAAAAGTAATACAAGCTACCTATGGTACTAGAGGTTGGCCAACTTATTTGTTTCTTGATACTTCTTTAACTGTTGTTCATAGAGACGTTGGATATTGCTCAGCAATAGAATTTTTGCAAAGAGGCAAAGATACGCTTGATCCTGAAAAACAATTTAGGACTCTTCAAAATAAATTTGAAGATGATTCCATAACGATGGAAGAACTTGATTTTTATATAAAATTAAGAGAAGACTAAGGCTCCCCATTGATGAAGAAAAAGAAAAATACTCAAGTATGCAGAATAATCAAGAACATGGTCGGTAATTTAAAATCCTAAAAAACTCATGAAAAAGATATCTGTTTTGTTGATCATAGTTTTAGGAACTTTGGCAACGTTTGGGCAAATTGTTAATGCTGTTGACTCTCAGATGTTTGCTCATAGCGGAAAAATAGTTGGAAATAAGAATTTACCAATTAAGGCAGATATTGTTATTGAGGATAAAGATTTCATGGAGATAAAAAGAGTATCCAAGGATTCTATAACCGGAGAATTTAGTATTTCAGTAAAGTTGCCGGTAGACGATCAGAAATATTATATAGACATTGTTCATTCTCGTTTTGCAGTAAGAACAAAAGTTTTTATATTTGATAAGGATTTCAAACCAATGAATTACACAGAATATAGGATGGATTTTGATTATTAAATATACATGTATATCAAGTATTGCACAGGAATAGTAAAAGTTCTGGTTTAATTTATATAAAAGTCAGTAACTTTTTTTATTTGGAACTCAATAGTTTTTAAAATCTGCATTTTTATCAATTTTTATAATTTTGTCTTCGTCATATTAAACCTTACAATAAAATTATTGTCAAATTTACGTTTTCAATTAAAAACTTTAAAATCATAAAAAATGAAAAGATATATACTATTAATGGCATTATTCTCAATATTTATTTTTTTTGAAACTAATGCTCAACAAAAGCCCCAAATCATTAAAAAGCAAAACATATTTATAAACACGAAACCGGATAAAAAGAAAACTTTAAAATTCAAAAGTTTAAATGATTCCGGTTACAACAATTGGGTTGGTACTACAGATGTTATCAGGAATTATAAAGATGATGGAACTTTTGATTGGAACAACTATATTTATGCTGAACCTGTTTTCCCTGATACCATAGCACAATTACAATATAGGGCTAATAAGATTGGCAATGTAAATTATTGTGCTTTCGGAAGTATATTGGATCTGTCTTCAGCTTTATATGATACTTATTCGCCCTCTCTCAGAATTTCAAATAGTAACAATCAAAGTATAAATTTCAAGGAAAACCTCGACAGCATTATGATCTGGGGTGCTTATGAAAGAGTTAGCAACTCTTCTGTTGTTGATACTCTTATATTAGAAGTCGTATATGGATTGCCTGATCAACCTCCATTTATGCCTCTTCAGACTGATAGTCCTAAGTATTACTTTAATGGTATTAATTATACAGTGGGTGCCGGATTAAGCGGACCTAATAAAAAAGTGTTTAAAGAATATCTTACAGCAAAAGATACTACTCCCTCCGGTATGATCACTCCGTTCATTTATTCAATCGATAACATAAATATACCTGCAAATAATATTGTAGGAGTTAGCATTACTTTCAAACCAGGTTCAAATTATACTTCAAAAGACATACTATACAGCTATGACAACAATGTTAAAGCAACTCTTAATTCATTCTCCCCTGCATTTTATCAGCCCCCTTCAATCTCATTCTTTGATTCGACATCCAATGGGAACAATGTATCTTTAGATAACTGGGCCAGATATGGAAAATATACAGGAGCCGATACCATTTTCAATCAAATGCTTGCTCCTGAGTTTGATTATGGATACTTGATTGACTTTCATATAACAGCAGATGCTTTAGGCATAAATAACACTAAAGTTAATAACTTAACTGTTTCTCAGAATATACCTAATCCTGCTCAGAATTCAACAACCATTAACTATGAACTTGTTAAATCAGCAAATGTTTCAATAGATGTATTTGATATTACCGGGAAAAAAGTAATTTCTTTTAATTATGGCAAAAAACCTCTTGGGAAAAATTCAATAAGTATCGATACTTCAAAATTGAAAGGCGGCATTTACTTTTATACTTTCAATGCTGATGGCGTAAAAGTAACCAGAAAAATGACAGTTATTGGTAATTAACTAAATTACTTTTATATTAATTATTTTAAGTTTAAAGGAGTGAAATATTAAAAGAATTCTACACCCTTCTTCTCCAGAAAAAGTATTGTGTTAACCATTAACCGTTGACCTTTGACCATTAACCGTTAACCGTTAACTTTGACTGTCTTAGAAATCCTTTGCTTTCTCTTGTGCCTGCTTAATTGCTTTACCTACAATTGCTTCAACATCTGCGCCGATAACATCCAGCTCTTCTGCAGCTATAGTAGTAAAATCTCTGATTCCGAAAAAAGCAAATAATGTTCTCAGGTATCTGTCTCCCATTTCAAATGCAGATCCTGGGCCTTCAAGGTATGCTCCTCCCCTTGTTGTAATGTTCACCGCTTTTCTGCCCTGGCATAATCCTACCGGACCTTTTTCAGTATATTTAAAAGTAATGTCTGTAATGGTAATATAATCAAGATAAGCCTTAAGAATAGCAGGTATGCTTAAGTTCCACAATGGCTCAGCAATAACATATTTATCAGCTTCTGCAAATTGAAATGCATACTTAAGTATTGGGTGATCTTTGCCTTCTCCGGCCTTTGGTCTGTGTAAGTCGGATAGTTCTCCAACAGGCAAAAAATTTATGCCTTCCTTGTACAAATCCAGGGTTATGATTTCATCTGCCGGATGTGTCTTTTTGTATTCTTTAATAAAGCTGTCTGAAATACGATAAGTTCTTGAAATGCCGTCCGGTCTTGCATTTGCTTTGATGTACAATACTTTTGTCATGTTATATTTCCTCCTTTAAATATTATAAGATTTTATTCCTGTGTAATGTCTCATTAAAATATATACTTCACTACAAATAAATATAAATAAAAGATAACATTGTTCGCATTTAATTTTATGAAAAATAAACGAGATTTGTTTCAATTTATTTTCATTCAAATAATTATCCCATCATCAAACAATAAAATTAGTAATTGCTAAAGCAAAAAACTATTCATCTTTCACAATTCCACCAAGTGGTTTACTTATTATATTCCCTTTTTCATAATATATTTTCATACTATCTCCGTTTTGAAAAGAGCGTACCCATTCTCCATTCTTCAAACCATTAGAACAATTACCTTTAAAGTAAATTCGACCGTCAATATTCCAAAATGTTCCTCTCCTTCTTCTTTACCAGATGAAAAATTTTTTTCTGTTTTATTCCTTTCTGAAGACAACATTTCATAATTTTTAAAATCTAACAATTCAATCTGTTGTATTGCTGAGAAAAATTTGTTTACAAAAATTTTATTGATAGCATCATTCCGTAAATATTTAAATTACATGATAATCTAATATATTCAATAAAATAATGATAAAATTTTAATTATATTAAAAATTTGTACATTTGCCAGATTA
>JAUZOY010000292.1 GCA_030706235.1 Bacteroidota bacterium
AAATAAAATAAGTCTTAAATAAAATACCAATTACTATATTATAAAAAATCATGTACTTTTGCCCCGATCAACAAACACACATAAAAAATGAAGGCAGTAATACTTGCAGGGGGAAAAGGTACCAGACTAAATAATTTAACAAATGTCATACCCAAACCAATGCTCAAAATTGGCGACAAGCCTCTTCTTGAACATCAGATAGAATTGCTGAAAAGGTATGACATCCAGGAAATTTATATTCTCGTTAATCACCTTAAAGATGTCATTATTGATTATTTTGGTGACGGAAAAGATTTTGGTGTAAGTATTACGTATTATGAAGAAAAAGAACCTCTGGGTACTGTAGGAGGTTTGAAAGAAATCGAAGATTTTCTTGATACTGACTTCGTAGTTTTATATGGCGATGTTATGATTAATATGGACATCAACAGACTTCTGAAATTCCACTTCGACCACAACAGCCATTGCACCCTCGTATTACATCCAAACAATCATCCTTTTGACAGTGATTTGGTAGAAATAGATGATAAATTCAGAGTAACCGGTTTTTTGCCTAAACCACATCCTCAAAATCTGTATTATCGAAATCTTGTAAATGCCGGTGCTTATGTTATGAACCCTGTGATGTTTGATTATATCGAAAAAGGTGTAAAAGCAGATTTCGGAAAAGATATTTTTCCTCAGATATTTCCTGAAATTAGGATGTACGGCTATAATACCGCTGAATATCTTAAGGACATGGGAACTCCTTCACGATTGAAAGAGGTAAATGATGATTTTTTAACAGGAAAGACTGAAGCATATTCATATGCAAATAAACGTAAAGCCGTTTTTATGGACAGAGATGGAGTAATCAATATCGAAAAAAGCTTTATCTCCAAACCTGAAGATATGATTTTATATGACTTTACAGCAGAGGCCATAAAGAAATTAAATGATGCCGGCTTCCTGACTATTGTTGTTACAAACCAATCTGTTATTGCAAGAAACCTATGTGATTTTGAGCAACTGGAAACAATTCATAAAAAACTTGAAACCGATCTGGGCAAAGTTGGTGCTAAACTCGACCGTATATATTATTGTCCCCATCATCCTGATAAAGGATATCCTGAAGAAAACGCCGAATATAAAATTGATTGCGAATGCCGAAAGCCTAAAATTGGTATGTTCAGACAAGCTTTGGAAGATTTCAACATTGACGTTGAAAATTCTTATATGATTGGTGATTCTGAAAGAGATATTATTTTCGGTATAAATTCAGGACTTAAAACCATTGGAGTTAAAACAGGATATGCTCTTGAAAAATCAAAAGTAAGTCCGGATTATTTGTTTGAAGATTTGGCGAAAGCTGTAGATTTTATTGTTAATATCTGATCATATTGTATGGAAACCGAATCAATGCATCAATTTGCTTTTAAAAGTTTATGGTTTTTAGCAGTATAGTCTTTCTTTTATTTTTCTTACCTTTATTCCTGTCAGCATACTATTTGGTTGGCAAAAAATTCAAAAACATTGTCATCCTTATTGGTAGTATTTTTTTCTATAGCTGGGGTGCTCCAAAGTTTATTTTTGTAATTCTTCTTACAACATTAATTGATTTTTATATTGTAAAATACATGTCGTTAACAGAAGAAAGGTTAAAAAGGAAAATTATGTTAACGATTTCTGTATCTATAAACTTAGGTTTATTATTCTATTTCAAATATTCAAATTTTTTTATTGGGAATGTGAATTTTTGTCTTTCGATTTTAGGAATAAAGGAAATATACTGGACTAAATTAGTTCTTCCAATAGGTATTTCTTTTTATACTTTTGAAACTCTCACTTATGTGGTTGATGTTTACAGTAGAGTACATAAGCCTCTTAACAATTTTTGGGACTATCAGTTATATATTATTCTATTTCCAAAATTAATTGCCGGTCCAATTATTCGTTATCATGAAATATCTGATCAAATTGTCGACAGAAGTCATAATGAAAATACCGAAAACAAACTTACAGGATTTTACCGTTTTATAATTGGATTATCTAAGAAGATTTTAATTGCAAATGTTCTTGGTTATCAGGCTGACAAGATTTTTGGAAGTAATTATTATGATATTGATACTTTTTCGGCATGGATTGGCATTCTTGCATATACATTTCAGATATTTTTTGATTTCTCAGGTTATTCCGATATGGCAATTGGTTTAGGAAAAATGATAGGTTTTAAATTCCCTGAAAATTTCAATAATCCTTATGTTTCACAAAATATTACCGAATTCTGGAAACGCTGGCATATATCATTAGGTAATTGGATGCGAAATTATTTATATATTCCTCTTGGCGGAAATAGAGTAAATTCAAAATATCGTCTATATTTCAATTTATGGTTTGTTTTTTTAGCTTCCGGACTTTGGCATGGCGCATCATGGACATTTATAATATGGGGAGCTTATCATGGTTTATTTATGATTCTTGAAAGAAGTTTTCTTATCAAACTTATGAGCAAATCAGGCAAACTATTCAGGATCATATTAACATTCTTGGTAGTCGTTATTGGATGGGTATTTTTTAGAATTGATAATCTTTCTAATGCTTTTCTTTTCTTAAAAAGAATGTTTACCTTTACTTATAATCCAACTATTCATTATGATATCCAATTCTATACAATATTTATTATTGCTACATTTTTTTCCTTTTTCACTTTACCTGAAAAAGGAAGATTAATTCATGAAAAAATATATTATAACATTTACCCTCTAAAAAGACATCTCTTAATGACCTCCATATCAATATTACTTTTTATTATTTCAATAAGTTCAATTACTTCATTCGGGTTTAATCCTTTTATTTATTTCAGATTTTAATATATGTTTAATCATAATAAAGATAAAATAAAGGATTTCATATTGATAATAATAATTATTATTATATTATTACCAATTTTCCAATTCTATTATAATCCAATTAAAGTAAAAAGTCTAAAAGGAGCTGTAGTACTTTCAGAAAATGTAAAATTAAGTTTTAAAGGATGGTTTAGTGGAGATTATCAGAAAAAGAAAGAAAAATACCTGAATGATAATTTTGGTTTCAGAAGTGATTTTGTTAGAATCAACAATCAGATAAAATATTCATTATTCAGACAAGTAAATGCTAATGGATTAATTATTGGAAAGAATAATTATCTCTATGAATTAAATTATATAAAAGCATATTATGGAATGGATTTTATTGGAAAAGATAGTATTGAACATCAACTCTCCAAATTAAAATTTATTCAGGATACTCTAAAAAAACTAAATAAGAATTTCATTCTGATATTTGCCGCAGGTAAGGCTTCTTTTTATCCTGAATATATTCCTGATGAATACAAAAAACAAAAGTCTATTACCAATTACGAATATATGAAAATGATGGCTGATAATAAAAATATAAATATTATTGATTTCAACAACTATTTTATTAATAACAAAAACAAATCAAAATATCCTTTGTATCCTCAATATGGGATACATTGGAGTAATTATGGTATGTGTCTTGTTATTGATTCTTTAATCAAATATATTGAAAATAAAAGAGGAATAGACATACCTGAATTTTATTGGAATGATATTGAAATAACAGAAAAATATCGTGAACCTGATTATGAT
>JAUZOY010000293.1 GCA_030706235.1 Bacteroidota bacterium
AGGCTCCGTCATTACCTGTCCCTCCTAAATATGAACTCCATATTAGTGCGGATAAATTATTATCCATTTTGAAAACGCAGCCATCCTGACGACCTCCGGCGAATGTTTTTTGAAATGCATTTGCTGTTACAGGAAAATCCTTTGAATGTGTACTTGAAACTACGTAAACATTATTATTTTCATCAACCATTATACCACCTCTCACTTCATCGGCATAATTCGTTTTCAATACTCCATAAATAGATTCGTCAACAGGATCTCCCATCCAGTCAGGATTTTGAACTTTATCTGAATTAAACCCGTCATTGTTGGTACCTCCTATTAATGTTGATGCAAGTAATTTTGAGCCATCTGCATTAAATTTGGATATAAATATGTCTGAACCTTGTCTGAACCATAAAACATTATCTAAAATGATTTCCGTGCCTCCTTTAAATGTTCTGTTATATGCGTTTTGTGTTGTTGGAAAATCAGGTGAACCTGTAGTACCGTAAACAAGTAATTCATTATTTGAATTTACAATCAGACTATGAGGCATTTCCTCTCCTGAACCTCCTAAATATGTGGCGTATATTTTTTTTACCGGTGTCTGGCTTCCTGCGTGTGTAGAATCAAATTTCATAATAGCAATATCTACTCCCGGGTAATATATATTATACCACCAGAGATATAAACTATCACCGCCATTGAACTGCATCTGATAGGCTCCGGTTGTAACAGGATATTGAGTCCCGAAACATAGCCCTGCCATGTATGTATGTCCTTCATTGTCGTATGTTGCCGAAAATCCCCAGTTGTCTGATTTTGAACCTGAAAATGTTGCCAGTATTAACTCCGGGTCCACTACAAGCATTTTGCTCTTATCATACCCCTCCGGAAAACTGAAAGTAATAACACTATCTGTGTTATTAAGTATAAATTTACAATCAACAACCTTGATCTGACCTTTTATTATCTGGTAAGCATATGGTTTTAATTCTGTTATATTATTTACAGATGTTTCAATAATTAAATTCCCTCGTCGGATGTATACATTGTTTGCTCCTTCATACTTCATTGCAATATTTTCCAATTTTGCTCCGGGATTAAGAATAAAATCATACTTCGGATTTGGTCCACGACTGTAAACTTTCATGTTGATGTTATTCCAGAGATTGTTATATATTACATTCTGAAATATTTTTACTTTTGAAGCCCATTTACTTTCATCTTTTCCAATGTAATAGTTATTGTATTCATCAAGAGGCTTTTCCGCTGATACATTTGAGCTTTGATTAGAATTTAAAAATTTTAATTTTACGGCATGACCTCTGATAACTATTGGAATTCTTCTGTTTAATGATTTATTCTTTAATGAAATATCTTCTTCATGACCATGACTGTGGTTATGTCCTTTAAATTTTACTAAATCTTCCTGATTCAGAAAATTATACGTAAATCCGTCTTTTTCAAGATATAAATCTCCACCTGCAATTTCTGTTTTAAATAGTATCTTTTTATCCCATTGATTTTTATTCTCAATGAATTTCAGATCACCGGAATATTCAGGGACATTTTGAGCTAATAGCCTGATACCTGTAAGTATGAATATAAGGAATATATTATATCTTAGGATAAATTTCATTACCGGTTATTTACCTTGCTTTTCAGTTAAAATAATATTCTGACTATAAAGTCTTTTATGTTTATTTTAATTTAACCTGTAAAGATACAAAATATTTTATATCTCATTTAATATTAGACATAAAAAACATCTGATTGGTTGCAATACTATTGAGAGGTATCCCATACTTATCCCGTACTTATCTTGACCTTATCCCGTACTTATACCAAATGAATGTTTAAAACTTATACCCCATTCCGAACTCAACTCCTTCAGCTTTTGCAAAATGAGTTTTAAGTGTCAGGTTGCTAATAAAATGTTTACCGATAAGGTATCTGAATCCAAGACGATGATAAAATGAGCCATCACTGACATCCTTGGTATAAAGATAATAACCCATTTCAGTCAAAAAACTTATACGGGAAAAAATAAAATTATGTGTAAGCCCGATACCGGGACGTACTATTTCCCAGTTATGATCGACTTTAATACTGTCCTGACTTAATCGGAACAGATTTGATGTATTATAAAAAAGATCTAATGAAACACCAAAGTCATGCTTATAACAAAAACGTTTATTAGCATTAATAGATAGTGAATATCCGTAAAATTTATCTCCGTTAGGCCTGCCGGTTTCAGTATATGAAAAAGTGCCGATAACCAGGTAGTTTATTTTCCTGTCAAAATCAGGAAATAACTTGTCATGTCCTTTTATTATTTCATTTCTATTCAGTTTATAAGCAATTCCCCCTCCGATTGAAGGAATGTTTAGTCCATAATTAGGCATTTTAAAACCACCGTTTGAAAAGTGTGTAAAATCCAGACTTGTCAGCAGTGTCAGATGCTTTCCTATTTCCCATCTGAGATCGTATCCTATTGATGCTTCAATATTCCAGTATGATCCTATTGCATCATCCTTATTATTGGTCAAACGGTTAAAAGGATTGCTGACATAACCTAATCCCAAACCTGTTCTGAAATTAAATTTTGTGTGTTTACCGGTTAACAACGGGAAGTAGATTAGAGGCATAATTCCCCCGGCCTTACCCAAAATTTTATTATTACCAAGGTCAGTATAATAGTAGGAGAGACCTATTGTCGGACATTTATATAGATATGTCCATTCATCATTACCAGCTGTATAATATAGTATATTGCCCTGATAGGCAGGAAAATGTGACCTCGACAAATGCCTTATTTTACTTGTATGCCAGAATACAAATCCATAGTCGATTTTTGTTTCTATTGCTAATCTATTATAAAGACTGTTTTGAGATTTCACGTTAATTACATTTAATAATAAATAAATAAATGCCAATATCTTTAAACATTTTTTTAATGCATTCATTTTTAGATTTATATGACTAATCAATTTCATCCGTTTATATTAAAGTATAATGTTGAAAAACCATTCATTTTGCAAAAATATACAAAACAATCATGATTTAATTTGTAATTCTAAAAATATTTGTACTTTTGCTGCCAATTAGAATGCCCGGATGGCGGAACTGGTAGACGCGTTGGTCTCAAACACCAATGGGATAACACCCGTGCCGGTTCGATTCCGGCTCCGGGTACGATTAGAAGTAAATAAACCCTTGTATCTTAAAAAGTTATAAGGGTTTTTCTTTTGCTTTCTACCCGTATTATAGCCAATTAGGTAGTTTTTTTTACCCGATTTTTATTTTCAAGCAGCTATTATTTAAATCTTTTATTTTGTCAAAGATTTCTTTTACAGCTTTTATTTTATCTGCAGAAACCATTTTGTTCGGAGTTGAAAAATAACTTGTTATCATAATAGCATCAGCACTTAATTGTTCGATTTTGATTTTTAGTTCTCCAAAATCATTTTTAATATCAGCATCTTTATAAGAACTTAATAATTTTATTTTTCTGTCAAATTGTAAAAAATATATGTATGTGTCTTTTCCTAAAAAATCAGGATAAAAATCTAATTGACGTGTACTTGTATCAATATTGTTATAAATAATATGATTAAACCAGTTTTTAAGATCTAAAG
>JAUZOY010000294.1 GCA_030706235.1 Bacteroidota bacterium
TAATGTAACTTTCAATAATGGTGAATCTAAAATAGTTGATTTATCCAATCAATTATCCGGAAAGGTTTTTGACCCATTGAAGAATAAGGACTACTTTAAAACCTTTAAAATTAAATATAATACTATTGAGTGGGATAACGGAGCGGACTTTGCTCCTGAGTTCTTATATGAAATAGGTAAGTAAACAATATATCTGTATTGTACTTGTATTGATGTTATACTGATGTTGTGTAATAATCACTCTTATGGCAGCTTCCCCTTCACTTAATCAGTCTATTACGAATTTTCGTAGTAGCTATTATAGATTTATTGAAGAACGTGCAATTCATGTGCTATTTTATTCTTTCCAGTATTAAGATATCTGCACCCGAATACATGCCTATTTTATTCTTATTAATAAAACAAATTTTTATTGTAAAATCTCCCCATGATTGTTTACAATAAATATCAATAACAATTAAATAATCTTTATTATTACTTTCCTGATAATAATTTTTATCCAAACAGTTAATAAATAATTCACTTGCTTGCTCATCTTCACAAAAAATTTCTTGAATTGTATCTTTATTATTCTTAATTATTGTATATTTTTCATTATTGTATTTTTTGTACAGCCAAATGTGAAATAAATTTGTAGTTTTGTGAAAACAAAAAATATATTGATATGGATACTGCTGAAGATTTTTTTGAAAAAGGAAATAAATATTCCGTAAAGGGAGATCTTGATAAGGCTATTGAAAATTATGATAAAGCTATAGAACTTGATCCAACAGACGGGATATTATATTTTGGCAGAGGAAATGCATGGTATAAAAAAGGAGAATTTGAAAAGGCTATAGAGGATTACAATTCAGTAATAAAATATAAACCTGAATTTGCCGGTGCATATAACAACAGAGGAAATTCTTATCTTAGAATAAATGATAACGATAAAGCAATAGAAGACTACCATAATGCATTAAGAATTAATCCCAATGAAGCTGAAACTTATAATAACATTGGAATTTGTTACGGGAAAAAAGGTGAATATGATAAATCTATTAAAAATTATAATGAAGCCATAAGAATTAAACCTGACTATGCTTTTGCGTTTAAAAACAGAGCATATGACCACTACCTGTCAGGTGAATATAATGAAGCAATCTCTGATTACAATCAGGCAAAAGAAATATATAAATCAAAAGGCGAAACTAAAAGCATTAATGAAATTGATGCTTTTATAAAAAAAATATCAGATTTAATTCAGAGTAAGGAAAACTTTAAATTAAGGAATATTCTATTAGACATGCCATATAAGATATTCCTGCTAATGGCTTTAGTAGTTCCTCCATTATTGGGACTTCTTCTGGTTAAAGAAATTTTCAATGGTAATCTTGATGTTAAATTATTTAATTTTAAATGGAATGCCATAATAATGGGTATTAATATTCTTATTATTTTAGGGTTTCAAAAAAGAACGATTTTTAATTCCATTGAAAGTGCAAAAAAAATATTGAAAGAGGGTTGGTTTTACAAAAAGTTAGGATTATGTACATTAACAATTATTTTAGTAAATTTGGGTTTATCTTTAATAGCAATTTATACGAAATTATAACAAGATGAATCCATTAACAAAAATTAAATTATTACTTACTTTCATTATTACAACTTTTGTTTTAGAAATAAATATATCGTTAACTCAAGCTCAAAACATAAAAATATGCTCTGTATCTGATATTCATTATTTCAATCCTCAACTTATTGAAAAAAATGGTAAAGCATTTCAGAAAAGCATATTATACGATAGAAAAATGGTTGCTGAAAGTGATGCTATTTTTAAATCTTTCTGCGATACAATTCAAAATATCAAACCTGATATTTTGCTGATAACCGGCGATTTAACCAAAGATGGCGAATTATTATGCCATACTGTTGTTGCATCAGAACTAAGAAAATTAATGAATAAAGGCATAAAAGTGTTTGTTGTTCCCGGGAATCATGATATTAATAATCATAATGCCTTAAGCTATAACGGAGATTCAACAAAACATGTTCAATTCATTGTTCCTGAAGAATTTGAAAAAATATATGCTGATTTTGGATATAAACAAGCATTAGATAAAGATCCATATTCACGTAGCTATGTTGCAGAGCCTGTTAATGGACTGCAAATTCTTGCAATCGATGCGTGTCGTTACGAAATAAGTGCATCAAAACCTCATCCTGAAACAAGCGGAGGTATCAGACCTGAAACATATAAGTGGTTAAAATCTAAAATTGCAAATGCAACAGCTCAGAATAAAATTATTATCGGCATAATGCATCATGGAATGCTGGAACATTTTAAAGGGCAGAAAACTATCTTTCCAAAATATGTTATTGACGCCTGGGACACAATTTCATCACAACTTGCAGACCTCGGTTTGCAAATTGTTTTTACCGGTCATTTCCATGCTCAGGATATTGTTAAGAAACAGACAAGTGCCGGAAACAATATTTATGATATAGAAACCGGATCCTTACTTACTTATCCCTGTCCATACAGAATCATAACTCTTACCACTGACAGAAAGTTTATTGTATCGGGAAGAAGAATTACAGGAATAAATTATAATACAGGAAATCTTACTTTTCAGGAATATGCAAAAAATGAATTAAAAAAGAGGATGCCTTCAATGGAAATAGGATTTCTTACAAGTCCATCATGGGGAATTAACTTGTCAACAGATCAGGCAAAGCAGATTGAACCTTTCGTTTCAATGACTATGATGGCACACTATGAAGGTGACGAGAAAAATCCTTCACCTGAAATACTTTCAATAATTAAAAAACTAAAAGAAGATAATAAAACTAATACTCTCGGAAATACTCTTGAAGCTATCTGGAACGACCCCCAGCCTTCTGACTGGAATACAACAATTGACCTTGGAGCTTTTTATAAGAATAAAAAGAAGTAAATATTTATTAAGTTTTTATATATGATTGATAATGAATCGATAGGTGAATGATTTTATAATTTCAATTAACCTTTATAATTCCACTGAGCAGACTGAAAAATGTAGATATTACGTATTGAATACCTATTGATATAACAATAAATCCGATTATTCGGGATAATGCATTGATACCGGAAGCACCTAAAACTTTTATTATATTTCTTGAACTGATAAGCAAAATATATGTTATAACAGAAATACAAAAAATTGAACAAATCAATATAATTTTATCTCCTAATATACTGTATTCACGATTATAAGTAATTAGTAATGATATAGAACCAGGACCAGCAAGCATTGGAATCGCTATTGGAGTTAATGAAACACTCGAACGTGAAAATGCATCTTCTTTCTCTCTTTCTTTCATTCCTTTATGTTTAAAAAAATTACCTGTTAGCAATGCAAAACCTGAGGATGCAATAATTAACCCTCCGGCAATTTTTAATGCCTCAAGGCTAATTCCAAAAAAAGTCAGCAAGTATTTACCCAAGAAAAAGGAAATAAGAAGTATAACAAATGTATTTAATGATGATTTAAATGCTATTCCGGTAATTTCTTTTCTTGATTTATCTGAAGTCAGGCCGATAAATATAGGAAGAGTTCCTAATGGATTGATTACAGAGAATAATGCA
>JAUZOY010000295.1 GCA_030706235.1 Bacteroidota bacterium
GCTAAAGAAACTGACGTTAACCAAAAAACCAGTTTCCCTGCTGCCGAATCAAGCTACGGTATGATGGGAGATTTGGGAATTAGAGTAAATTTATAATTGAAGCTAAATAAAAAGATAAGTATTTATTTTAATACAGAATTAGAAAGTGATAAATATTATTTAACAAAAATAAAGGCAGATTATAGAAGGAGGTGTTATAAAATAATCTTAATTGTTTAATCTCGAAGACATTTTGTGTACTGTTCAATTTGGTGTTATTTAATCTTTATTAATTATAGCGAAAGGACAACCATATGAAAAAATTGCTATTTTTTATAGCTGTTCTGGCAGGGGTAATTTTTGTATTACCTGCCCAATTAAGAGCGCAGACTGTTAATTACTCAGTTGATACATTGGATATAGCCGTACTTCCTGCAGGTAATATTAACGATGTTATTAATGGAGATACTTTACTCGGTGGCTCTAGAGCTCATCCAAACCGTGTTTACAGGTTAAAACCCGGTGCAGTTTATCAGGTTACTCAGTCAATGATTATCAATGGTAAAATTACAGTTACATCACGTGATACCATAGCTGGAGTTAGGCCACCTGTTCTTGCGCCGGCAATCTTGCTTGATAACTCTTCTATAGACCATTTCTTTGAATTTGATACCCACCTGAGCAGTGGCGAACTACATAATATTTATTTTCTGTCAATCAGGTCTGATGGTAATCAATTGGGCTGGAGTGATGCTATAAGAGTTTACGGCGACAGCGTTACATTAAAGCTAAGAGGATGCGTATTTGACGCGTTCAGTGATTGCGCGCTGAAAATTGAAGCTCAATGGATTAAAATGGATGTTCAGGATTGCAATTTCAGAAATTTGATGCATACTACTTCCTATTACGGCGGACAGGCTATGGAAACTGATGCGCCAAATGCTATGGATACATGTAAATTCATTAACAATACATTTTTCTGCTGCGCCTCATATCTATGGTCAATCCGCGGTTATGATGTCTATTCAATATTTGCTCACAATACAATTGTTTATGGTATGGTTAACCCGTTCCTGATCCGGTCAGGTGTACATATGCATATAAACAATAATTTGTTCTATTCTGCTCATTCATATGGCGGAGTTCCAGAAGATGTTATCAATGGATCTTTCCTGAATTATCCCGATACTGCATCAAGCCCAATTATTCAGTTTAGATGCTATGATACAGTCAGCTTCTGGTCTAAGACTGTTTGGAAAGCGACAATTAATGGGGAAAACTCTGACCTTGACGTTGCGCATGGTGTTACCCAGGATATGTTGAATCCTGCAGACAGGTCTTTAGAGATTATAAATAATGATTATGTTTGGCCGCAAAAATTTGAGGATTACTATACTACATACAATGATACAGTTGTTTCAAAAGACAGTACTGACATGCCCGATGGATCAAAGTCTTATTTGCTTAGAAAACTTTATCACCCAACGTGGATGTCCGATTATGTAAAATGGACAATTGACAGTCTGTTATCTAAACAAACTACACATATTAATATAGCTGACAATATTACAGCTGATCCAGGATTTAATTCCGATATTGCCGGTCATATAGATTCAGTATTGGCTTATGTAGGTAAAATTTGCACAAGTACAATAGATAAGCAATGGTCCTATAAACCAAGCGGCGTACAGTATCCCCCGGTTTGGCCTTTACCTGAAAACTTAGCCTATTCAAATACTACATTAAAGTCTGCTGGTTCAGATGGTTTTGCAGTTGGTGATCTTAACTGGTTCCCTTCACAAAAAGCTCAATGGTTGACTGATGTAAAAGTAGATAAAGGAGCAAAAGTTCCTACTACTTTCTCATTGTCGAATGCTTATCCTAACCCGTTCAACCCGACAACCAATATTCAATTTAACATTGCAAAGAGTGAAAATGTTAAACTTGTAGTTTTCAATATTCTTGGCCAGCAGGTTAAAACCCTTATGAACGGAGAATTGAAAGCCGGAAGTTATACAGCAACATGGAATGGTAAAGATGAGTTTGGAAACAGTGTAGCAAGTGGTATCTATTTCTACAGACTTGAATCACAGTCATTCAATGCTACAAAGAAAATGATTCTCATGAAATAGCTCCTTTAGGTTAGTAGAATAAATGCAGTAATATCAGCCGGTAGAATATACCGGCTGATTTTTTCTATTCCCGCAGCCAATCTTTTCTTATATTAAAAATATAATCCATGTTAAATATGATGTGTGCTTCTTCATAGTGTATTATACACTCAAGAATTAAATTATATCAAATAAACTTATTGCAATAATCGATTTACTATATGGCAAGTAGTTGAAATTATTACTTGACAGGAAGGTATATATTGGACTATAAATTAAGTTTATTCTATTGTAAAATAAATTTATCCAAATATAGTGGTTCTGCATAGGAAATGAATTTATTTATTAAGTATTGATTTTTATTTTTTATTAGTTTATTTTTATCCCGAATAAACTGTGGGTAATTTAATTATATCCTGATTAGGAAAAACAATAAGACTGCACTTCATCCGGAAATTTTAATATGGCCTGTTATGAAAGGGAAATATGCTTAAAAAATTTACTGATAATATTTTAAAGAGTTTAATAATTATTTTAATTTTAAATTCTGCAATATTTGCTGCGTCAAATGGTATTGTAAAAGGTACTATAAAAGACGCGCAGACAAAAGAACCTCTTCCATTTTCAAATGTTGTAATTGTTGGTACAAGCTGGGGCGCATCGTCGGATGTTGAAGGCAATTATATAATTCAGAATATCCCTCCGGGTAAATACACAATTCGCGGCTCATACATTGGTTACAAAAGTGAAGAGATTGTAATTGAAATACAAGACGGGCAAACTGTTAAGCATAATTTTAATTTAAAAGCAGAAGGTATTTATAGCGACAGTGTTGTTATTACTGCACAGGCAGAAGGACAAACAAAAGCAATAAATGAACAGCTTTCCTCTATAGCAATTAAGAACGTTGTATCTGCGGCAAAGCTGCAGGAACTGCCTGACGCAAACGCTGCTGAATCTGTCGGCAGGTTACCCGGCGTATCTCTTATAAGAGAGGGTGGCGAAGGTTCTCAGGTTGTAATACGCGGTCTTTCTCCTCAATATAATCAGGTTACAATTGACGGGGTTCAGCTGCCCGGCAATATTGCTTCTAACTCCGGTTCATCTTCCGATATAGGAGACCGTGCAACAGATTTGAGTATGATATCATCAACAATGCTTGGAGGAATTGAAGTTACCAAGGCAATTACACCAGATATGGATGCTGCTGTTTTAGGCGGAGTAGTAAACTTTGATTTGAGAAAAGCAAAAAAGTCAGAATCAGGTGCACCTACTTTTGAACTGCTGGCACAGGGAGGTTATAATAATTTACAAAAAAGTTATACGGACTACAAATTTGATGGCAGTGTCGAAAAAAGATTCGTGGACGATCGGCTTGGTATTTACTTTCAGGCTAGTGCAGAAAGGAAGAATTTAACTTCTAATGAAATAGGCGCAAGTTATTATCTCGCTAGTAATAATTACGGTGTTAGAAATCCA
>JAUZOY010000296.1 GCA_030706235.1 Bacteroidota bacterium
ATGATAAATATCATAAAAATATGGAACCGATGAACCGCCATCATAACCTGCATTTGGTAAATTTGCACATGTACTATATGGCGGTGTTCCTCCAAAAGCACCAGGCAGACGATTTGTATTTGTTCGTCTGTTACCGGTAGTTATTGCGCCATTACTTGAAACTTCAACATTACCCTGAACATCAATTACAAGCCTTTGATCTGTTGCCGGATTTGCCCCCGCTGCAGTATCTTTACAAATCATAAATGTTCCTCTCTGAACAGTAAAATTATTGTAAACAGTAAGATTATGCATAATATTTGCTACACTTGCTGTTTGATCCAGATTTAATACAAGATTATAATAAGTTTGTACAGACGGCATTAGAGCACTTCCTGTCCAGTAATACTCAACCGTTCCACCAGTTGTTCCGCAGAAAGTATTCAGAATATTTACAGTAGGAAAACTGTTAATGCTGGTACGTAGTGTCCCCTGTCCGCAAAATGTTGACAATCCTGAAGTAAAATAGTTTGAACCAAGATTTAATATACCTCCTGAATTTATTGCAACCGACAATGAAGCAGTATTAATATTCGAAGAAACGGTAACCGTCCTTTGACTTAATATAACAACAGAATCTGATGGTCCGGGGATAGCAGAGCCGTAAAGATTTCTTCCTGTATTATCTAATGTCCATGTACTTGCAGTATTCCAATCGCTTGTACCCGGAGCTACTACCCCACCCGGATAATATGTATAATAATAATTTCTGAAATTAAGTTGAGTCCAATCTCCATATAGAATACATGTCCCTTTGGTATAAAAAGTATCGGCTGCTGCAGCTGCACTAAATCCCGGATTTACCGGATGTACAAAATATTCCCCATCCCAGTACCCCGGTATTTCGCCTTTACCTGCATGATAATCAGCAGGTGGAAATATAAAATACAGATCTGCATTTACGTTTGACATTCCGCTTCCTATTGTATCAACCTTCCAATATCTTGTCATACCTGAATGGTTAGTATATACATTTGGATGCATAAATGGTCTCGCACATACTGATAACCCTACTGTACCGGCAATTGTAGCTGTCATTTTTTTCACTATCAACGGTGAATAATAAGGTCCTCCAGTTTTACTCGTTCCTACCGGATAAGTTGTAATATAATTTGACTGAGTTGTACCGTTTTTAATAAAACATCCTGTTGAATCTGTTACTACCATATGGTTCTTATCAAAAGTTCCTGTTCCCGAAATAACAGATCCGGCTGAACCTATAGTAATATTATAAACATTTACATACAAATTATTGGATAATGTCAATATACAACCAACAGAGGTATTTCCGCCTAGAGTTTTTTTGCCTGTACCGGATATTACAAGATTCCTGTAATTCGGAGATGCTATGATTAACTGGTCTGAAGGTGCAGCTGTTCTTGAATATTCAACGGTACTGCATACACCATCCGTTTTTAAGAGTCCGAAGGTATTAACTACTCCGTTTAATTTAAGATAATGTGCTCCCTTGGTCATATCCAAAACACTCTTTGCTCCTCCTTTTAAAGAATCCTGTAATACAAGTGAATTTACTGATGTTCCGCCAAATGCAAGTGTTCCGATTATAGTTGTTGTGCCATAAACAGTATCTTTAATGCTGGTTCCCAAACTTAATATTGATGAATTTTCAATATACAGATTTTTATTAACTATTAAATTTCCTGATGATATTGTAGCTGTACCTATATTAGTTTTCGTTAAATTATAATATTTTACGGGTATTACTGTCTGATTTGTTGCACCTGCATAATTAACTGTATTATTATCAGGTACAAATGTGCCGGTATTGGTAGCATCTCCGTCAAGTGTCAAATTAAAATTATTACATTTGAAAGTTCCGGAAACTACATTGAATTTATTTTGTACCTCAATATCTGCTGTAAGATTTGCTGTTCCTCCTGCTCCTGTTTTTACAAGATTATAATAGGTAACAGGAATAACATTCTGATTTATTGAGGTACTACCGTACGTAACGGTGTTTGTATCTGTATAAAACAATGTACCATTATAAGTAACACTATCATTAAAAGTAACATTTTGAGCAATTGGAGGATTCTGTGCATTCTGGCAATAAAAGCTATTACCTGCATACACATTAAATGGCCCATTAACTTTAATATCTCCATATATACCTTTATTATTACTTCCCTTTATATTTAATCTGTAATAATTCGGTGTCCCCTTTAAATACTGGTAATTATCATTTGAATTGTAATTTACAGTACAGGTAGTACAGTTAAATGCTCCTGTATTTGTATAATTACTCCATATATTCAATACTCCCGAAGTAAAAGATAAATCTCCCGTTCCGGTTATCGAACCCGTTACATTAATTGTATATGATGCTGCATTTAATACACCGTTGGTTAATATCAAATTATTCTGAATATTAAGATTTCCTGATAAATTTAAAGTTCTGCCAATGCTATCATATTCAAAATTCCCGAAATTTTGAGCTACTAAACCTGCCGGTGCAGTCCCGGCACTTTTAATCTTACATGTTGAATTAACACCCCAGTTTGCCAACGGAACCGTTCCTCCATTTTGATCATGGATATAATATGCATCATTTTCAACTTTTATCTGTCCTGTATTATTTATTGTTCCTGCATTATCCACTGATGAACCCTCCTGAACATCTAAGTCTGTCCCGGAACCATCACTGATAGTTAATATTTTGCCATTTAATATATTGATCTGGCCATCCCCACTTACCAGCGTCTGATCAATTGCAAGATTATAATCTACTTTTACTGCATCATGTACATATATTCCTGCTGAATTGGTTGAATTAGGACTATAATTCACTGTAGTACTTGACTGAAAAGTTGAATCTGTTGATATTTCCCATATCGAAGGGTCACTCCAGTTTCCGCTTACTGTAGTTTCAAAATATAATGAAGGACATTTTCCTCCGGTGAAATCTGATTTATTCAGAGAATCATTTACATTTGTCAGTGCTACTGTCAATTGTAGATCATGTGTACCTGTATTTACTGCACTTTCTGATGTATGCTCTGTCCATCCTTTTGAGGTATTGAACTGACATACTTTATAATTGCTTTCAGTTCCAACAATATCTGATGCTGAATATTTAAAATCTGCTGTATATGAATATGTAGTTAACCCTGATGTTTTAAACGACCAGTACTTTTTAAGATAGTCTGTCGCAAGTTGCAAATCAGCACTGTTTGTAACCCTTGCTCCTACAAGTCCGGCTGTAGTATTTGATGCAAATGTTATTGTTGCAGGTGAATAGTCACTTGTATTAGTTGACCCTGCTATTGGGAAAGTGTATGCAGGCAAAGATAGCCCGGATGGGAATTGTTTATACAGATATCCTTTACCGGCACCGTCTGTTACTATTTTTGTCAATGTATCTGCACTCCCGTTTGTAAAATATATATCTGCTGTAGTCTGTGAAAGAGTAAGATCATAATTACCCAGACACAACATTCCCATCTGCATATACAGACTATCATCTACAGTTACGTTTCCGGAAATAGATATAGGTACTGATGACGTCTTA
>JAUZOY010000297.1 GCA_030706235.1 Bacteroidota bacterium
AAAACAATTTCCTGATTTGAAGCAGGATATTGAGGTGATTGATGTATCCACTTTGAATACATGGGAACGTTACATGAAAGGGAGCCAGGGCTTTAACAACTTTCCGAACAAGTTTCATGTGGCAAGTTTACGAAATGCAATAAATTTCATATTCAGTCTGGATCGGATGTATACTCTCCCCGGTTTGAAAAACTTTTTCTTAGCGGGCCAGTGGGTCACCTCAATGGGTTCGTTGTTCTCCAATGCCGCATCGGGAAGGGAAGTTGTTCAAAAAATCTGCAAGCAATGCGGCGTAAGATTCAATAATGCATAGTATGAACACTATACATAACAACATGGCTATATTTAATTGCAACATAAGCAAATTAATTTGCTTATGTTATTATGAACTTTTTCAACCCAAGCCATAGAGCGCAAGAGAAAGCCGCGATTGAGCTGGGTGATATTGGCGACGTGAAAATTCATAGGATATATCGGGTAAAACAATTTAGAATACACCGTTTTGAGTTAAGATTGGAGGCAAGCGATAATGAAAGATTTCCCTGATTTTATGAAAAATGAAAAGAACCGCGTACCTGGTAGTGCACAAAACACAGAGGATATTGAAGGATATTATTATGATGGGCCAGGAGGCGGCCAAATGGCTTTCTGGACTTGCTATTCCGATATGGAATCAAAAGAGCATAGACACGATTTTGATGAGTACACTATCATAGTTTCAGGTCAGTACACAGCCTGCTTTGAGGACAAGGAAATCGTCCTCAATCCCGGAGATGAATTATTTGTCCCAGCAGGTACATTACAGTGGGGTAGATGTAAAGCTGGGACAAGATCAATCCATGCATTCGGCGGTAAAAGAATAAAAACTGAATGAATGGTAACTGTTTGAGGATAAATGATTTCCGTTCCATTATTATGCGAAGAAAAATGATTAATGTTTTATAAAGGAGATACTATGAAAACTTTACTGTTATTAGCAAAGGGATTTGAAACAATGGAGTTTAGCGTTTTTGTTGACGTTATGGGATGGGCAAGGAATGATTACGGGTATGACGTTCATGTTGTAACATGTGGGTTTAAAAAGGAAGTTGTCAGTACGTTCAATATTCCTATATCAGTTGAAAAAACAATAGATGAAATAAAAATCAATGACTATGATGCATTAGCAATCCCAGGTGGATTTGAAGAATATGGGTTTTATGAAGAAGCATACGATGAGAAGTTCTTGAATCTTATTCGAGAATTTGATAAAAGTGGTAAAATAATTGCAACTATATGTGTTGCTGCACTTCCGGTTGCAAAAAGCGGTGTACTTAGGGGAAGAAAAGCAACTACCTATCATTTAAAAGATGCATATAGACAAAAGCAACTAAAAGAATTTGGTGTAGATGTAGTAAATGAACCGATTGTTGTGGATAAAAACATAATTACATCTTACTGCCCAGAAACTGCACCAGGAGTTGCGTTTAAACTTCTAGAAAAATTGACGTCCTATGAAAAAATGGAAACTGTAAAAAAAGCTATGGGTTATTAGAAACACTGCTATGTAAGTATTATGAGGATTACGGGTTTAAAGGTGTTGGGGAGATTGAATTCTTTGGTGAAAATACAAAATTATATGAGAAGTCTATTATGGACTGACATCCATGTCAGTTTTGAATATAGTGTCAATTATCATCTAACAATACTTTACCGCATGGGGGGGTTAAGAGTGGAAAATAAAATTAAGAATTTAGTATTAAGCATAGGCTCCGACCCACTTGCAGAGAGTATCTGTATTGAGAATTGCAATCTGTGTATTGAAAACTGCCCATCGTATGGAACAAATGCAAGAGGCTTTGATACTGTCAATTGCAATAAATGCAGGGTAGTTTGTCCGATGAGGTTCGGAATAAAAAAGTAATAAATTGCTGTGAAAATGTATGAGATACGGCCAATTTAGAGTAACATTGAATGATAAATACCTAAGAACCGCAAAAGGAGGAAATATTTTTGAAGATTGATTATAATTCCCTTCTTTCTGAAATGATTGACACTTTCGGCGAGAGCAAAACTATGGTTTTAGCTACTGCATTTGGCGAAAAGGTCACTGCAAGGAGCATGAGTTGTGTTTTTGACGGAATCAATATTTTGTTTCAAACAGATTCAGGATTTCAAAAAGTAGAGCAAATAATGAATAATACCAATGTTGCCTTATGTTATCAAAACATTCAGATTGAGGGCGCTGCAAAGCTATGTGGACATCCAGCGGAAAAACAGAATGAGATTTTTATTGAAAAGTTTAAGAAATCTTTTAAGAGTTCGTTTGAGTTATATTCTGATATGAAGAATGAAATAGTTATTGAAGTGAATCCGACACTAATAACAATTTGGAAATATGAGAATGGAAAACCTTTAAGGGATTATTTGGATGTTTGTGGAAAGCTGGCATATCGGGAGTATTACTTGATTGAGTAGTAAAGGATTTTGAGTGCTAGTTATTATGTGGACCTACTTGATACATAATCAGATTATCGTGCTTTGCCGAACTTTATCTCGGGATAGTAATTTAAGTGGAAGGGCTGATATAGTGGCACTAGATATAATTGAATATGATAATAAAAATAATAGGATTGGATATTTGGAATTTACAGGGGAATTACATGATGCTATTTTTTTTGAGACTACTTTGTGGAGCAGTTATTTATATCTGAGAAAGCTTAAAGAGTATTATAGTAGTGCTTATTTCAAAGGAGATGATATAAGAGAGCTTTTGGATGATTTAGAAAGATATAAGATGTTTATTAATAAGAAATACATAGTTGATTATAATGCATTGATAGGATTTTTGAAAAACAATAAGGTTGAAAGAGTTGCATTTGAAGGAGATTAAGTAAAAAAGGGGAAGTGAAAAGAGAAGTCGCTAGGTGAAAGATCTATTATGTTGAAAGGGTTATTAAATGAGAAGTATACTAGATGAAGGTAAAGATATAGTGGCTGAATTAGGAAGAACCGGTAATCCAGAGTTACTCAAACATCTTTTTAAACTAAGGACACAAGACTGGGAATACCATATTATGAGTAATGAATTTGGTACTGTTGGAGCATTTTCAGATTTAAGTAAAATGAGTAGTATTAATGGTTTTAATTTGATTTCAACATCGGTTGAAATTGTTCTTGAACAAGTAGATCCAAATTTTTTTATTACAGCATTATCTTTATTACTTGAATGTATTTGTATTTCAAAAACAACAGAAATGCCGTATTCATTATCAGAGAAATTAGATGAGTTAAAAGGTAAGATTATAGAGACTGAAAATGAAGAAGCCCAGCGATACTTAGATTCAATTTTACATTGGTATAGAGTATAGGGTTAAATTTAGAAAAATAATAAATTTAATAAGTAAAAGGTGGTTAATAATGAGAAAAATTGGAATATTTTTAGCTTTTATATTACTTATATCTTCCGGATGCAGCATTATCCCAAAATCAAAAAATT
>JAUZOY010000298.1 GCA_030706235.1 Bacteroidota bacterium
AAAAACTATTTGATGTATGCTATATCTGAGCTCATAGTTTGATAAATAAGTTTTTACACCCCTCTCCTTTGGGAGAGGGGTTTGGGGTGAGGGCTTAATTTTCAGCTGCATATAATTCTTTTTTTGTAACTACTCACCCTGTCAAAGTATTAATTATGAGTTATTTATTTTCACGCAAAGCTCGCAAAGTTTAAACCGCAAAGTTCGCAAATATTTATTATTCAATTCTTTGCGTTCTCTGCGAAATTTTCTTAGCGTTCTTTGCGAGAGAAATATTTTTCTTAATAACCCAAATATAATAAGATTATACTGGGTGAGTAGTTACCTTTTTTTATAATTCAAAACAGTTTCTAATAAATCATTCTATTTAAAACTCTTTTATGCGGAAAATATACTTTACAGGTAAAATCAGACAAACATCAATACTCCTGACGCTAACACTTCTTTTAAGTTCGTGCGGGATTTTCAGAAATGTAAATAAAAAAGAAAAAAAACAAAGCACTAAAGAGAAAAAGATATTTAGGGAAGAAAAGGATTCTGAAAACAGATTAATTAAAAATCAGGACAAATTTGAAAAATCAGGATTAACTATTGAAAATAATGATAATCTGAAATTATATAATGCAATAAGCGAATGGCTTGGAGTACCGCATAAATACGGAGGATGCACCAAAGAAGGTACCGATTGTTCATGCTTTGTAAAAAACATTTATGAAGAAGTATATAAAAAAGCTCTCAGCAGAGGTTCCGAAAATATTTATAAAGAATGTAAATGTATAGATATAAATGAAATAAATGAAGGAGATCTGCTTTTCTTCAAGACAGATGGTCCAAAAATAAATCATGTGGGAATATATCTTAAACAAGATAAATTTGTGCACGCATCTACCTCATCAGGTGTTACAATCAGTAATCTGAAAGATAAATATTACATTAAAACTTTTTTCTCTGCAGGAAGAATCAAGTAGTTCATAAATAATATCATCTGTAAGTAAAGAAATAAATTCTCAATATTTTTTCTATTTTTCAATCCATGTTATCTACATTTGCAAAATAAATACAATCCGGATGAGTTACATTTAATATTTTTTTAACTTTCAACTAAGACAAAAATGAAAAATAAATATATTGATTTGATTGAACAAACTTTTGAATTCCCAACCGAAGAATTCGAAGTGATTGATAATGAACTACATTTCAATGACATTCCATTAATGGACATAATCAAACAATATGGAACACCACTGAAAATAACTTATCTGCCAAAGATAAGTCAGCAAATCCAGAAAGCTAAAAAACTTTTTAATGTAGCAATCGCAAGAGCAGATTATAACGGAGATTACAATTATTGTTATTGCACAAAAAGCTCACATTTTTCATTTATACTTGAAGAAGCTTTAAAAAATGATATTCATCTTGAGACTTCATCTGCATTCGATATCCCTATAATTCAATCTTTATATGAAAATAATCTCATAACAAAAGATATCTTTATAATTTGCAATGGATTTAAAAGACCACTTTACGCTCAGTATATCGGTGATTTAATAAATGATGGCTTTCATAATACCATACCAATTCTTGATAATAAATCAGAACTGGATTATCTTGAACAATATATAAAAACCAAAACTAAAGTAGGTATAAGAATCGCCGCAGAAGAAGAACCAATGTTTGATTTTTATACATCCAGATTAGGAATCAGGTATAATGATATAATTGATTATTATAAAGAAAGGATTAAGGATAATCCGAAATTTGAACTTAAAATGCTCCATTTCTTTATTAATACAGGCATAAAAGATACAGCGTATTACTGGAATGAGCTTTCCAAATGTATCAATGTATATTGTGATCTAAAAAAAATATGTCCGGAACTTGACTCTATAAATATTGGCGGAGGATTTCCGATAAAAAACTCTCTGGCATTTGAATATGACTATGAATATATGGCTGAAGAAATTGTTGCACAGATAAAAAATCTTTGCGTTCAGAATGGAGTAGCAGAACCAGACATTTTTACAGAATTCGGCTCTTATACTGTGGGCGAAAGCGGAGCAATATTATTCTCAATTATCGGACAAAAGCAACAAAACGACAGAGAAATGTGGAATATGATAGATGGTTCATTTATGACCGCTTTACCGGATACATGGGCTATAAATCAAAAATTTGTTCTCCTGGCAGTAAACAAATGGGATAGTGAATATCAAAGAGTATTCCTTGGTGGTCTGACTTGCGACAGCCACGATTACTATAATGCAGAAGCTCATGCAAATGCTATATTCCTTCCACAATATGAAGAAGGCTTTGACAAAGAAGTACTCTACATTGGCTTTTTCCATACAGGAGCTTACCAGGAAGCCCTCGGTGGTTATGGAGGAATTCAGCATTGCCTGAATCCTGCCCCTAAACATATTATCATTGACAAAGACAAGGATGGAGAATTTACAACAAAATTATTTGCCAAAGAACAAAGTTATAAATCAATGCTAAAAAACCTGGGGTACTAAAATTAATGGATAATTTTAAATATGTACTTTTGTATTGAAGATTACAACATTGTAACTGCCCTGAAAAACATTTAATCTTTTTTTTGTGTACCTGCAGAAGCTATCTATTGTAAATTTTAAAAATTATACTGACGCTGAGCTTAAATTCTCAGAAAAAATCAATTGCTTTGTAGGTAATAATGGTGCCGGTAAGACTAATTTGCTTGATGCAATTTATTATCTGTCTTTTTGCAAGAGTTTTATTAATCCTGTCGACAGCCAGAACATTCACGACAATGATCCTTTTTTTGTCATAAACGGAGATTTTGGAATAGATGATAAAACCGAAAATGTCTATTGCGGATTAAAACGAAATCAAAGAAAACAATTCAAATTAAACAAAAAAGAATACTCAAGATTCGCTGACCATATCGGATTATTCCCACTGGTAATGATTTCACCTTTCGATACAAACCTTATATATGATGGCAGTGAAGAAAGAAGAAAATTTATTGACACAGTCATCTCCCAATATAACAAGAATTATCTTAATATACTTATCAATTATAATAAAGTTCTACTCCAGAGAAATACACTATTAAAGCAAATGGCTGAGAAAAATTTCTTTGACAGGTTATCACTGGATATCTGGAATGAGCAAATAATCGAATACGGTAATGTTATTCATTCCATCAGAAAAAATTTTACAGAGGAATTTTCTCCGGTTTTTAAATCTTATTATGAATATATAACCGAGAATAAAGAAACCATTGAATTAAAATATAATTCACAGCTAAATGAGGCTGACTTTTCCGAACTTCTTGAAAAATCTCTAGAAAAAGACAGAGCTACAGAATATACCCATACCGGTATTCATAAAGACGATCTCGAACTACTGATCTCCGGAAATCAGCTAAAAAAATTCGGTTCACAAGGTCAGCAAAAATCTTTTGTAATAGCATTAAAACTGGCTCAATTCGAGA
>JAUZOY010000299.1 GCA_030706235.1 Bacteroidota bacterium
CACAAAGGTATTAAAAAAAAATATAAAATATTGATATACTTTGCCGCAGTACTGGTTGCTATCCCTTTAATAGCATTACTGATACTTAAATCCCCTTCTGTCCAGACGTATCTGACCAAGCGAATTGCAGATTATTTATCTTTTGAACTTAATACAGTAGTTAAAGTGGGTGGCGTTGATGTTAAGTTATTTAAAAGTATTGTTCTTGAAGATGTATATATTGAAGATCAGCATCATAATGAATTATTGAAAATAGGAAAGCTTGAAGCTAATATCAAAAGAATACAATCAAAGAAAAAAATAATCACATTCAATAATATAAAATTAAATACTTTACATTTCTATCTGAAATATTATCATGGTGAAAAGGAAACAAATCTTCAATTTCTCATAAATTACTTCAGTTCAAATGATACAACACCATCAAAATCATCATGGAAAGTCAAATGCAATTCGCTGTATCTGAAAAATACAGCATTCAGTTATAATGATTATACAGTAAAGCCATCGCCTGTTGGTATTGACTATTCCAATATGAAATTAACAAATATCAACATTAACATCAAAAACATCAGGACATCAGGTGATACTATAAGCGGAAGAATAGAAAAATTATCTTTAAAGGAAAAAAGTGGTTTCATAATAAATAATTTATCAATGAATGTGAGAATTTGCTCTCATTACCTTTCAGCAAGAAATCTTATAATAAAGACTCCCAATACTGATGCAAACCTTAATTTACTGTTTTCATATAATGGCTACAGATCCTATCAGGATTTTCTTAAAAAAATTCATATCAGTTCCGAAGTAAAACAATCGGTAGTTGATATGAATGATATTGCATATTTTGCCCCACTTCTTAAAGGTATTGATAACAAGGTATTGATCTCATGTCATTATTACAATAATAATGAAACTATGATTGCCCAAAACCTTGAGCTATATACTGAACAAGCAACACATATCAGTGGCGATTTCAAAGTCTCAAACGTAACAGATGTTAATAAATTATATATTCAAGCAGGCTTTAAAGAATTTACGACAACAAAAAAAGACATAGAAAACTTTCACTTACCAATAGTTGCAGGTTTAAAACATATTATAATACCTTCACAGGTTTATTCACTTGGGTTTATAAATATTAAGGGAGATTACTCAGGTTATGTTAATAAATTCAAGGCAAATATGACAATGACTTCAGATATTGGAAATATTACAAGCGATATTTCATTTGATTATAACTTAAAAACAAAGATTCCGTCCTATTCAGGCAAGATTATTTCAGATAAATTCGATGCCGGTAAAATATTAAATTATAAAAATCTGGGAAAGGTAAGCATGAATGCATATCTTTCAGGCAAATATTTTGATTTTAACCGGCTTAACATGAAATTGAATGGTAGCATAAGTAGTGTCATCTATAATGGCTACAACTATAAAAATATTAATGTTAACGGAGATATTAGCAAGAAAAATTTTACAGGTTCAGTAAAAATAAATGAACCTAATTTAATAGTTGATTTCAACGGAGATGTAAATTTCAACAAAAAACTTCCTACATTTGAATTTACAACCAACATAGCAAATGCTAATCTTTCTCGAATAAAATTGCTTAACAGGGATTCAACTTCAAATTTATCAACTTTAATTGAAGTTAATCTTCAGGGAAACAATCCTGATAATTTTACGGGAGAAGTAGATGTTTCAAATACAATATATAAAGAAAAGGGAAAAATATATAAACTTGATAAATTTATTTTAAGTTCTGAAGCATCCAAAACAGAAAGGAAAATACATCTATTCTCCGATTTTGCAGATGCAACAGTTCAGGGAAACTTTCAATTTGGAGAACTAATAAATTCTTTAAAAAGCTTTGTAACCCGTTACCTTCCGTCTCTGACCTTTAAAGATAACTCTACTATAGCGGAAATAAAACCAACTAAAAAAGGTAAAAAATTAATAGAAAAAAAAGTTGCATCACCTCAAATTCTTAAGTACAATTTTCAATTTAAAAACACATCGGATATAACAGCTTTGTTTATACCTCAATTGAAAATATCTCCCAACACAGATGTTGCAGGGGTTTACAATTCTTCAAAAAATGATTTTTCTCTTATTGCTGAAGCTTCGAAAATCGAATTTAATGGAAAAACTCTTAATAATTGGTTTTTTAATTCTAAAGTTGAAAACAATCATTTACAGTTAAATATAGGATGTAAAAGGTTTAGTTTTACCGATAGTCTTTATTTTGATAATTTTAATATTTTATCAACAGCAGCTAAAGATACATTAAATTTTAATTGTCTATGGAACAGTAACAAATTTAGAGTAAACAACAGAGGAATAATTAATGGGAATATTTCATTTAAAAATAAACCTGAACTTGTTTTAAATCTAAATAAATCGACTGTTATTATACTCGACTCTGTATGGAATATTGCTGAAAGCAGAATATTGATAGATTCAAGTGCCTTTATGATCAAAAGACTGGTAATTAATAAGAAAAATCAGGAATTGAATATTAATGGTGTTATTAGCGAAAATCCTCTTTCAGAATTATATATCGATTTTAATAATTTCGAACTTAATAACTTTAATAAATTTCTTGAAAAATCAGGGTATTCTTTTGAAGGAGTATTGAATGGAACTACCAATATTTCAGGGCTATATGGGAATATAAACTTCATCTCTGATATTAAAATCAAAGACTTTATTATGAATAATGAAAAGCTTGGAGAATTATCATTACTTTCAAGCTGGGATAATGTCAGAAACGCTTTAAAGATTAAGGCCGGAGTAACCAGGGGAACAATAGAGACGGTAGGAATTGATGGCTATTATTATCCTTCATCTAAAACCAACAACTTTGATTTTAATATCAATGTTGATAAATTTAAATTATATCTTCTACAACAATATATGAAATCATTCTGTTCAAATTTTCATGGATTTGCAACAGGTAAACTCAAGTTATACGGGACGACCGGTGAACCTATTCTTGAAGGGAAATTAGATCTTCAAAAATCAGGACTCAAAATCGATTATCTTAATACTTCATATACTTTTGCACATGAAGTTCTGTTAGGGAGAAATTTTATTTCTTTCAAAAATATGGTATTAAATGATACTTTGGGAAATGAAGCTATAGCTTCGGGCAAAATATCACATAACTATTTTTCTGATTTTAAGTATGAAATTAATATCAATGCTAAAAAGTTTTCTTGTCTTAATACTAATAGCAATCAAAACAGTATTTACTATGGGTCTGGTTTTATTACCGGAAAAGTTAATATTAAAGGTAACTCTGAAAATGTTTATATTGATGTTAATGCACGTACAGAGAAAGGGACAAGGGTATTCATTCCACTGACAAGCTCTGAAGAATTATCCGAAACTAATTATATAAGTTTTATTAGAAAAGACTCATCTAAAATTGTAACAAAAGAAAAAGCTAAAATCGATTTATCAGG
>JAUZOY010000003.1 GCA_030706235.1 Bacteroidota bacterium
GATACTTTTATAATTCCCGTGTTGTTCTTTATATCTTATAATAAGCTTAGCATTGTTGTATTTTATGTAAGGATGTTTTCTGAGTTCGTCAAATCCTGCCGTATTCAGATTTATTCTTCTGATTTTGTTGAGATCTATAGTTAAAAATTTTTCTATTTTGGAATAGAGGGTGGTGTCTAGACCGTAAACTTCGAGTAATTGTTGTTTGTTTAGAAATCCGCCAAGAAGATCTCTGTATTTGATAATTCTTCTTGCATAACCTGGACCTATACCTCTCAATTTTGTTAGCGATAAAGTATCGGCAGTATTTAACTCGATGATTTTGTCTTCTTTAAAGCTGGAAAATGTTCTTACGGGAAATTCTTTCTTCGGTGTTTCCGGGATATTGATGTATGGTTCTAATCTTTTGTAATCTTTATCTCCTATGCTATAGATCTTCTTCAGATCTTCTTTCTTATTGAAATGGCCTCCTTTGTCCTCATAATTCTTTATTACTCTTATTTGCTTCCTTGTAAGTCCCAGTGCAATCCATTTCTCTTCATCAAGATTATTGGGATTAAATAAGAATAAGTGAATATCCTTTACGGCTTTGTTTCTTCTTTCATCTTTCCATGAGATATTATAATTGTCCTTAACATCCATAGATTTTAAAGAATCAGAAGATTTAATTAAATCGACAACTTTTTTCCTGTAATTTTCTTCTTTTGATATGAATATCTTATCCTGAAATGAATTATATAGGATCACCAATATTATGAGAACAATCAGAATAATTAGTCCGTTGCGTTCTCCTTTGCTGAATGAAAAATATTCTTTGAAAAATTCTTTCAATTTATAGCCATTGTTTTAATTTTCCAACAAGAAAATGAAAAACAAAGATAAATAAAAATAATGATAAATTAAGAAACCGTTTTGAATTATAAAAAATGAATTATATGCAGCTGAAAATTAAGCCCTCACCCCCAACCCCTCTCCCAAAGGAGAGGGGTGTAAAAACTTATTTATCAAACTATTAGCTCGGATATAGCATATATCAAATAGTTTTTAAAAATAAAATCAAAACAATTTCTAAATATTAATAACTTTCAACTAAATAAGTTCTCTGAGTTTCAATTGTATTGTTCTGGTCTCATTTGAATCTCTTACTGTAATTTCTATAGAGTGTCCTTTTTCTCTGAGCATTTTTTTTATTTCCGTTAGTTTAAGCTTTTCGGCTTGTTTTCCTTCAATTTTAATTATTTCATCTCCTTTTTTCAGTTTAGCCTCAGAAGCAGGAGAATTTGCATAAACATCATGAATTATCACTTTTTTCCTGTTTTTGCTCAACTTAACTTCCATGCCGGAACAATTTACTCTATAACTTTCTTTATAAGATTTGTTGTCTTCCAGATATATACGGCTGTTTTGGTAATCAAATATTATGTTAAATCTTTTTAATACCTCTGTGCCTATCATTCCGTCATATTCAGACTCTGAAAGAGTACCTGTAGTTGCCTGACTAAAAGTTACCGGCATATTAAAAAAATCATAACCACAAAAGCTAAATTTATGGATTCTGGCTTTGAAGGTTCTGCTGTCACTTGTAAGTATTCCAACGGAATTGAATTTATAAGTGTTTTTAACTTTTTCAAGTAAATTATATTTATTCACAAAAGGTGTTCCCACTACTAAAGAACTGTTATATCCGGTATCAAGAATGAAATTTCCTCTGACAGTATCATTTTTATTTATCCAGAGAATTGCATTGATGCTTGGAATGTTGTCTCTCATTGTTATTGAAAAATAATTTTGCGGTTTGGTTTTAATATCTTCAAATTTATCAAATATCTCGAGACAATTTTTATCGAAATTAAGTCTGACTATTCTGCCTTTGAGAAAATCATAGCCAACCATCCCGTCAATACTTTTCCCGAATTTTAGTTCCATATCTTCAAGCGGTGCTTTAATAAACTGTAATTTATCAAGCTTTACTTTCCCTATCATCAGATTATTGTTAACAAAATAATAAAGAGAATCCTCGCCTATAGCTCCAAAAAATTCTGCTTTTCCGTCAGGTATCATATTCAATTTGTCAGCCCTTGTAGAATTCAGCAAAGTAGTATTAAAGCCGGTATCAAACATCAGGTCAAGCTTTATGGAATCATTTAATTTTGCTTTGACAAATATCCAGTCTTCGTATGATTCAAAAGGAATAATTATCTCATTATTACCTTGCTGTGATATACAGGAATTAAAAATAATGAAAAGTAATAATGTAAGAAATATATTCCTGAACATGATTTACAATTAAAAATAATTGAATAATTAATCCCTGTTAACTATGTTATGAATATTTTACAAACCTACATAATTTTTATTAATTATGGTATTGATTGATAAAAAAAATACATGATATTAAACACCATTATTTGAAATCAATATACCAAAATGCCGATAGTATTTATTTTAGCTTTTTCTGAAAAATTTAAGATCCGGAACAAAAAATATACCGGCAATTGCAGGTATCACAAGATTAATTAACCATATAACAAATGAAGAAGTTAGTATGCCGAGTTCGGTTTTGGCAGGAATAGGGCTATTTAATAAATAACTTATAAAATAAAGTGCTACTGACCCCCTGATACCAACTTCAATAAGTGCAATTGTAGGTATAACTGAAATAACAAAAAATATTATCGATATCATCAGCATTCCTTCAATAAACGGTATATTTACATCAAAAATATAAAGTATAAGATAATACTGCAATGAAAATACAAAATACCTTATTAAACTGATAAGAAAAACTTTTAATAACTCTCTGAATTTGTAATAGTAAAATACTTTTGAATACTTCCTGAATTTGGCAAATATTTTTATCTTGTTCAATAAAGGAAACAATACTCGTAAATTAAAAAAAAGAATAGTAATAAATACTACTAATACAAGTGTGATAAATATCAATCCGAAGAATGCATAATTATTGAAATCAGAACCATCTCTGAAATATTTTCCAACAAAGTATAATAGACTTAATGAACCGGTAATTATTGTGATCAATAACTGGCACATACTACCTATCATAGTTATCAGTATTGCCTTGATCCTGTTGCCTCTTTCTAGAACGAAAATCCTACCTCCGAATTCTCCAACTCTGTTGGGTGTTAAAATACTGACTGTAACCCCGGTTAGTACTCCTTTTAAAGCTTTAAAAAATCCGATTTTTTCAATTTTCTTTATTAGATACTGCCATTTATATGTCTCAAGAGACCAGTTTATAAGCATTAATAATAAAACAATTGTTACTATTGTATAATCAATAGCATTTTCAATTGTATCTCTGAACTCAATCAGTACTGTAGTAAAATCTGATTTATAGAATATCTGTTTATATATATACCCAAAGGAACATAATATTATAAGTGTTTTTATTAATATGCTTATGCATTTCTTGTTCCTGATAATCACTGTAGTATTTTAATAACTGATGTATAAGGATTTTTGATTCTTATCATTAAGAATTTCTAGTAATTCTTTAAGATCAGAAAAAGCTTTATTGTTTTCGTAGAAATTAACCATGGAAATTTTTCTTGTTATTAAGATATTATTCCCTTTTACATTTATTTCGTTTAAAACTTGTCCTGCTTCGTTACTTTTTTTTGCAGTCAGTGTTTTATTTATTAGCTTCATATTTTCAGGAATATTGATTTTCCATTTATATTCTTCGGGATATATAAACCCAAGTTCAATGGGAGTATGTCTTGTGGAAGGATTAACTGTAATATTATTTTCAGCAAGGATTCCACTTCCTCCCGGTATTTGAAGATTAATTGTCCCATTCATACTCATTAATGAAACCGGTGATGTAAATTCAAAATTGCATTCTGTCTTATATTTTGCAACCTGATTTATATTTTCTTCTTTTATCTTTATGTTAATATTTGGACTTTTAAATAAATGTGTAACAAATGATTTAATCTTATCCTTTGTGTAATCAAAATTATAAAACCCTGTGAGTTCTATATGTCCTTTACCACTTACCATTAAATTTTTATCAATATTTAATTCTCCTGAAAATTCAAGAGATTTTACATTTGAGGCGTTTCCCTTAAAGACAGTTCCTGTTTCAATATTATCGAAAGGAATATAATATTTATTTAGAAGCTTATCCGGGGTAATATTTGATTGTGTATTACAAGGATCTAAAAATAAAGGATATTTATCAATGTCTTCGCATAATACATAAAACGTATTAAATTGATTTATAAATGAAATGTCACCTTGTTCTTTTGATGTATTTGATACAAATACAGGCTTTGATTTTATTCCGGCATATTCAAGCATGGCAGATAATAGTATAGCTTTATCTAATTGTGAACCTGAATTCCTTGAAAATGTTTCTTTAGCTTTCATAGGTTTATAACCTAATAAAGTCATATCACATATCATATTTGCAACGTTTTTAACAACATAATTTTTCAATTCTATAGCTCTGTCGATTTGACTTGCTTTGTTCTTTAATAGGGTATCAACTATTGCTTTACCTTCGTAACCGAGATCATAAATATCGGATTTATTGGAGAAAATATGTTCACTGATTTCTTTACTATTGCATGTTGAGAAAAATAATACCGGTGAGAATTCTTCCATTTCAGGCTGATAATGCTCAACTTCAACTTGCGGTATGTTTTCAATTATCCAGGTGTAAGTATCAAATTTATCACCATTTGCTTTTACAGGTTTATAATTACCATTAACTATATTGTATTTAAGCATCTTTCCTTTAGGAACTCTTACTATTATTGACATTTTATTTATCGGACATCTGCCGCCAATGATAACTTTACCAGTCATTCCTGGAATCATTCCGGGTTTAGTTTCAATTGTATATCCGAAATCAACAGAAGAATTTTTTTCAATACCTGTATGTGAAACAACGACTTCTCGTAAATGGTTATAAGGTGCAACTCCGGAAGCAAAGCCCGGAAGAACTTCATTTATTCCATTCTTAGGAGTAGGTACTTGTTTGCCATCAGCCATGGTTGTTACAGATTTGGTTATTTTTACCTTCTGATATAGAGGATTGTAAGAAATAAAATCTTCACCAAAAACTCTTGTAAATGAATATCCTGTCAGGAGATTTACCTTATGTTCATAATTAAATATTGTTGAACCATCCGGATTAAGGGTATATTCATATTTTATTTCTTTATATACTGCATCAGTGTTTCCATAATCAGAGGATTTTTGTCCGTTAACATTTATGAATATCAGTAACACTAAAATCAAAATTATAAAATTTCTCATTCTAAGTCTTTGTTAAATTAATGTTTGTATTTTTATCTCTGTTTTTTAACTTTTTGTTTGTTTTCCTTTTGCGCACTTAGCGTGGAATTTTCATTTTAAAAATAACAGGTAATTGTGTCATTTTTATTCTTTCAGCCAATGCATTCCTGAAATCAGGCCACTCATTCGCTTCATATACTCTTTTCTCCATTCTATGTTTTGCATTTAGAACCAACATATTCCCTTTTTCAATACTGTATTTACCATCGAAAGCGGCAGCCTTCCCAATCACTGTTTTAAACTGAGGAATAAATGCCACTCCTCCATTATCAGGGATAATTGTTGTGTCAGTAATTTCTGTTAGCTTGGAACATCTCATTCTAAATCCATAAGCTCTTTCATACATCGTTGTATCGGTGTACATCTCTGGAGTCATACTTCCGTCTCTGAATGGATTTGCTGCTGCGAGCGGTGTGAAAATAATCTTTCCTTGATTGATAATTGCATATTCCGGAATTCTGTATCTGACTTTAATAGTCATCGGTTTTGAAAGATCATCCGGATTTTGATAGTACTGTTCCAATATTTCGGCTTTCGGGTTGAATTCATGTATTGCAGATGGAATGTATTCTTCCCATTCTGATCGGTAACTTCTGCTAAAAGCTCTCCTTATTGAAGCATCAGATTGGCCATCTGCTTGCAGTGTTATAGTTCCTTCAAGTGTGCCTTTATCATTCAACACAGCTTTATTGTTTAGTTTCCAGTAATGGTTTTCAGCAGGGGATATCGGTGTAGTCATAAGATCAACGCCGCCGGGAATACCCATTAGAAATTGTTGTTGTTGTTCAGCACTCGACCATAATTCTCTTACACCTGGTACCCAGGTAGGATCAAGCAGATTCCATTGACCGTTAGAGCGTTTTACTACTGCAACACTATGATTAAACTGGTCTGCCGGAATACGGTCAATTCTTGAACCGGCCATAGTCATTGCGGGATATGATTCAAAACCCGCTGCTCTGAGCATCGTTATAAGCATTCCTGCTTTATCTTTGCATACTCCGCATCTGTCAAGGTAAGTTACAGATCCTTTATGTAAAGTATATCCTTCGCCTTTTCCCATAGAAAGTCCTGAATATCTTACTTCTTCTGCTACCCAGTGAGTAAGTTTAGCAATCTTTTCTCCCTCGTCTGTAGTATTTTTTAGAATTTCGTCAACTTTTTTCTTTACATCAGGAGTAACTTCAAAACTTTTGTAGCTCTCATTAACATTATAAAACCAAAGTGATTTATCGAACCAGTCTTTAGTCGTAGATAAAAGTAGTTTAGGTGCTACATCGGAAGGACTTACCATTGAAGGTTCTGATTTGTATGGAATAATGTCTTTTTTAGTCCAGCAATAAATATTTTTTCCTGATCTGTTTAGTACCTCATCTTTGGTAATGCCTGCTTCTGGTGATTGAACCTTTTGTGGATTTGTGACTACTATTTCTTTGTTAATTTTGTCAGTTGACATAAGAAAATTTGATGATGACTCTCCGTTGTAAAAACAATATTGTAATTGTTTATCTGCAGGCAATGATATTAAATATACTTTTTCTTTTACCGGCATTTTGCTGTAGAATTCAACTATATCATAGAACTGACCTTTCATTGGCGGAATAAATTTATCCTCATCACCCTGATCCTGTAATAATGCATATGTGAAACCTTTTCGGAATGTTATTGTTTCAATTGCATCTCCCGGTTCAAGTCTGCCAAATTCTATCATTTTTTCTCTTGCCCCCCAGAAAATAGATCTTGCAGGAGCAGGATAATCTTTCACTTTATTAACATCAAGAGTGATTATCATCCCATTTTTTTTATAAATTCTTGCTACTTTGAGCTGTACATCAGCTGACAAAGGATCATACCCGAATACAGCTACTTTATTTTCTTTGGCTCCGGTTGTTGTCAGTATTTTTACAAGCTTATGCATTGTAGAATAGCTTAATCCTGTCTCTCTTACATCTACAATAGTACTGTCATATACTGCTACTACATTTGCATTGTCATTGTTTTTTGCATCTCCAGCAGATTTTATCAAATCCGAATTCCTGCTATTCTGTGAATATGCACAAATTCCACAAAATGCAATCAAAATTCCTGAAAATAAGTATTTATTCATGCTTTTTAATTTTCAATTTTATATTCCATCATTAACCATTAGCCATTAACCGTTAACCATTAATTCTATGATTGTTTTATAATCAGAATTCTTTAGTGTATAGTTACTGCCTCCGACCTTGTTTTTAACAAATAATGAGTACAATTTTTTATGCTGATCTTCATTAATTCCTGCTTCTTTTAATCTGATAGGAGAGCCAATAGATTTAAAGAAATTTTCCAGCCTTGAAATAGTTTCTTCAGGATCTTCCACATTAAATAATTCTCTGCCAAGATAACTTATTCTTTCTTTCGCTTTTTCTTTGTGGAATCTCAACCACGCAGGATATGCAATAGAAAGAGATGCACCATGAGCTATATCATAAATCAAAGATAATTCATGCCCTATGCTATGTACTCCCCAATCACCACCTCTTCTGCCATGTGATAACATCCCATTAAGAGCACAAGTTGATGCATATAATAATGCTGCCCTGTAGTCATAATTATCCGGGTTTTTTAAAACCAATGGTGTGAAATGCATTACTTCTTTTATTATTGAAGTAATGAATCTATCTGAAAGAGAAGATTCACCCTTACCGAAAAATGCTTCAAGAGAGTGCGCAATTATATCTACTGCACCATATGCAGTATAGTCTGCCGGTACACTATAAGTAAACTGTGGATCAAGAAAAGAAACTTTAGGGTATAATAAAGGATGTCCCCATCCTAATTTTTCTTCAGCATTTTTACTTTGAATTACAGCAAACATATTCATTTCAGTGCCGGTAGCGGCTACTGTAAGAACTGTTATTAATGGGATATTCTTAACAGGAGTAGCTTCTCCTGTTGCATATGCCCAGGCGCCAACTGTTCCGGGAATAGTTACTGAAATATATTTTGCCGAATCAATCACACTGCCTCCGCCTACTGCAAGAATTACATCAACTCTTTTCTCCCACCCAATCATTGCTGCACTATTAACATCTGAAACTTCAGGGTTAGATTTTATTCCTGAATATTCAAACACCTCCGCTCCGATTGAGTTCAACTGGCTTATGACCTGATCATATATGCCATTCTTTTTTATAGAACCTTTCCCATAAACCAGTAATACTCTATTACCATATTCTTTTACAGTTTGCCCAAGTTTATTTATAATACCCTTACCGAATAATACTTTCGTAGGGTTATACATTACAAAATTTTCCATGAATTAACGATTTATTTAATAGGCAAAGTTACATAAGTTTTTTCATAACTGGCTGAATAAATAGTATAAATATATAAGCTTGAATTCCCAATAAAAATATGTTCTGCATTTATATTATCAAGTTTTCAATTAGAATGAAAACAGTTTCGAAAAATATGAAATATTGTATCTCTTGATATATAGATATATAAATAAATTGTAATATTGTTTGCTGTAATGTTTAAGATAATAAAATAATAATATTATAGTAATATGAAATTATTTTGTAATATTGCAAAAAAATACTAATTATTAATAAATTAAATTTATATTTTTATGAGAAAAAATTTATGTTTTTTTGTAGCAATTAGCGTAATATCAGTAGGCTTATTCGTTACCTCATGTAAGAAGAGTGATAGTTCGGATTCTTCAGATTCCACTACTAAGACAACAACTTCGAATAAAGCAGTGAACTTTTTAAAAGTTGGTAATCAATGGGTTTATTCATGTAAATCTGTTGTTTCTGCTGGTTATTACAATGATACGACAAAATCTGAAGTAACAGATAAAATTGTTCAGGATATGGGTAACGGAGATTTTAAATTAGTTGCATATTTATCTGCATCCGGAGCAAATATTACAAGTGATTCAGTTAAATATTCAGTAGATGCTGATTATTTATATAGATACCAGTCATTAAGTTCAAATGTAAAATATAATTAATGAGTAGCAATCCTTCTGCTGGTCAAACATATAGTAATGTAATAAATGGTGATACAATTACTGAAACAGTTATGGGTAGTGAAAAAATTACAGTAGCTGCCGGAACATTTACATGTTGGAAAATAAAGGAAGTTCATTCATATAATGGTAGCACAGCATATGCTTGGATTGATAAAGATGCCGGAGTAATTAAGGAATCAGCCACAATAAGTTCATCTTATTATACTTCTTCTACTATTATGGAACTAAAATCAAAGAATTTTTAATTTTATCAGAAAATTATCCTTTAACTGGTTTTATGGTATCTCCATATTGCGAGAGCATTGGTTAAAAAAGCAAAAATGATTATGGCAGTAACCTGTGGTTTTATATCACTAAGGGTACTGCCTTTTAGTAGTACAAGCCGTATTATGGATACAAGATATGCAGTAGGGTTAATTATATCTATTTTCTGTGCCCATACTGGCATATTACTTATGGCTGTGAATAAACCACTCATAAGTATAAATGTGAATAAAAAGAACATTGTTACAAACATTGCCTGTGATTGAGTTTCAGAAATAGTTGAGATCAGAAAACCAAACCCAAGAACTGCAAAAAGATAAATTGAAACTACGCCATATAGAAGTAAAAGACTTCCTACGATTGGTAGGTCGTATAATAATTTTGAAACAAGAAGCCCTATTGTTAATAATACCAGTCCTAGAATCCAGAATGGTAGCAACTTGCCTGCAATAAATTGGAATCTTCCTATTGGTGTGACATTCAGTTGCTCGATAGTTCCGATTTCTTTTTCTCTGACAATATTTAATGCTGAAAGAAGGATTCCTATTAGTGTAATGAGTAGTGCCAGTATACCGGGAAGCATAAGCGTTTTATAATCCAGACGGGGATTAAACCAGTTTGAGTATGTTATATCAAAATATGAAATATTGTTTTGATTCGCTGTTGCTTGAAAATTTGCAGATAATTCTTTTGCATAATCCGTCAGAATATTTACGGCATATGATGATGCTATTCCTGCTTTCAAACTGTTGATTGCATTAACAGTAACTGATATTCGTGGATTATTCCCTTTATAAATGTCTTTTTCAAAATCCTTTGGTATCTGGACAATTATATCGGTTTTGTCTCTTTCCATTTTTTTTATTGCAATTGCTGAGGTGGTTTCGAAATCTTTCAGAATAAAGTAACCTGAAGCCTGAAGCTTGTTAATTATCTTTTGCGAAGTTGGAGACATGTCTCTGTCAACGATGCCAAGTGAGATATTATTCATATCCATGTTAGCAGCATTTACAAGAACTATCAACTGAATTACGGGTACCAGAAATATTATTCTTATCATTGCTTTATCTCTGAATACCTGCAGAAACTCCTTCCTGATTATTGCACCTATTGTTCGCATAAGCAGTTAATTTATATTTTATAAATATTTATAACTCATAACTCATTATTCATCACTAAATTACGCGTTCCTTTGTCTGAATTTCTTGATACTAACCGTAATAAATACCATTGTCATTAAATTAAGTACAAGTATTTGTAACCAGACATTTTCAATTCCTGTTCCTTTTATCATTACATTTTTAATAGCTTCAATAAACCATTTTGCCGGGAAGATTTGGCATAAAATCTGAAGAATAAATGGCATGTTATCTATAGGAAAAATAAATCCGGATAATAAAATAGTTGGAAGAAATAATCCTATTATGGATACAATTATTGCCGTTTGTTGTGTGTCAACCATTGAAGAAATCATTATCCCGAGAGATACCGCAGTTAACAGAAAAACAATGCATACAATAAACATAAGGAACAAACTTCCATGTATTGGCATTTTAAAAATAAACATACTCAAAATGATAATTATGCAGGCATTAATAAGTGACAATGCAAGATAGGGGATAACCTTACCAATAATTATGGTAGATGGTTTGAGAGGGGAAACTGTAAGAACTCTGAATGTTCCCATTTCTTTTTCTTTTGCAAGAGTTACTGCAGTCATCATTGCTGAAACTATAAGCATTATCAAAGCAAGAACTCCGGGAACAAACATAAAAACGCTTTTCATTTCAGGATTATAAAGCATTTTGATTGTTGTATCAAACAGAGTTTTATTACTTGTGCTTTTTGATATATCCTGTTGATAATTAAGTATGATGGAATTAGCATAATTAATCAGGATTGTAGCTGTATTCAGATCTGAAGCATCGGCAATGAGTTGAACTTGTGCTTTGTTGTTATGTGTATAGCTTTCTGAAAATTTCTCGGGAAATACCACCGCAAGTTTTATTTGTCCATCTCTGAATACTTGTTGCAATTCATTATTTGATTGCAAGGTTTTTACTTTAATAAAATATCCTGAAGATGTAAGTTTATTGATTATTCCTGTTGAAAGATTATCATTTGAATTATCCAGAATGGCTATTTCTGCATTCTTAATATCATTAGTTATTGCAAAACCAAAAAGTATAACTAATACTACCGGCATAGCAAAAACTATGAGAAGTGTTCTTCTGTCTCTCAGTATATGCCTGAATTCTTTTTTTGTAAATGATATTAGTTGTTTCATATTTTATTTAGTAGCTGTTTCACGTGCAAGCATATAAAATACTTCATCCATTGAAGTTGCATTGTATTTTTGTTTTAGATATTGTGGTGAACCCAGGGCATCAATCCTTCCGTCAACCATAATGGAAACTCTGTTGCAATATTCGGCCTCATCCATGTAATGTGTAGTTACAAAAACAGTTGTTCCTTCATCTGCAGTTTCATAAATTAATTCCCAAAATTGCCTTCGTGTTATTGGGTCAACACCTCCTGTTGGCTCATCCAGAAAAACTATTTTTGGCTCATGTAGAATTGCAACAGAAAATGAAATTTTTTGTTTCCATCCCAAAGGTAAGTCTTTAACAAATTTATTTTTTTCAGATATCATTTGAAGTCGCTCAAGTAGTTTGGTAGTTTTTTCTTTAATTTGTAGTCTGGTTAACCCGTAAACTGTTCCGTAGAATTCTATGTTTTCTTTAACAGTAAGGTCATTATAGAGTGAAAATTTCTGACTCATATAACCAATATTACGCTTTATTTTCTCAGATTGTTTATATACATCGAATCCTGCAACAGTTGCTTTCCCTGAAGTAGGACCAAGCAGACCACAAAGCATTCGCATGGCTGTCGTTTTCCCGGCTCCGTTAGCTCCAAGAAATCCGAATATTTCTCCTTTACCAACTTCGAATGTTATATTATCCACTGCAGTGAAGTCCCCAAATCTTTTAGTAAGTTTATCTGCAATTATTGTGTTCATAAAGTTATTGAGTTCATAAAGTTTATAATGTTTGTAGAGTTCATAAAGTTTTAATAAGTCCTGAGATTATTTTAGATATTTCTTCTCCTTTGCCTTTTGCCAAGCTATTATATCTTCAAATCTATGAATAACCATAACTTTTAACTTTTAACTTTTAACTTTCAACTTTCAAACTGTTATTCATTAATTCCATAAATGTATCTTCTATGCCTGCATTAATTATTTTAACTATAACATTTTCATGCCCTTTGCTGAAAAGATATTGAGCCAAATCATTTTTACTTGTTGCCTGGCTTTTTACAGCTAGATGTACATCCTGACCAAAGGAATAACAGCTATGGGTTTCTTCATACATTCTAAGATCTTTAAGCAATCTGTAAAGATTTTCAGAATGTATTGAAAAAAGTTTTTTACCGAATTTCTCAGTTATTCTTAATGGCGTGTCAATAGCCATAATAGTTCCCTGTTGTATGAGTGCTACTCTGTCGCATAGCATTGCTTCATCCATATATGGTGTTGAAATAAGAATAGTAATTTCTTTTTCCTTTAATCTTTTAAGCATCCCCCAGAATTCTTTTCTTGAAACCGGGTCAACTCCTGTTGTTGGTTCATCTAAGCAGAGTACCGTAGGCTTGTGAACAAGAGCACAACATAAAGCCAGTTTTTGTTTCATCCCTCCCGATAATTTTCCCGCTGGTCGGGTTTGGAATGGTTCTATTTGTACCCAGATATCTTTTATTAAATCATAGTTTTCTTCAATGGTCCCACCAAAAATACTGGCAAAAAAATCCAGATTTTCATAAACAGAAAGATCCTGATAAAGAGAAAACTTGCCGGGCATGTACCCAAGTAGTTTTCTGATCTTAAGATAATCTTTAACTACATCGAGATTTTCAATAGTTGCTTTCCCTTTATCAGGGAGTAGTAGAGTAACAAGAATATCAAATAGAGTAGATTTTCCTGCACCATCTGCGCCTATAAGCCCAAATATTTCTCCCTTATGAACATTTATTGAAATATCCTTTAAGGCAACTATATTGCCATATGATTTGGAAATATTTTCTATCTGTATTGAATTCATTTACTTAATTAATCATTGAATTTCTTATTTGAATATTACTTCTCCCGGCATTCCGATTTTAAGGCTGCCATCATTTTTAACAAGTATTTTTATAGCATATACCAGGTTTACTCTTTCGTCTTTCGTTTGGATTATTTTTGGCGTAAATTCTGCTTTATCAGCTATCCAGCTAATTGTCCCTTGGTACTCTTTATAATTTTTTCCTGGAATATCGACTAATACTTTTACATTCTGTCTCAATTTAACTTGTGATAGCTGCTCTTCTGAGATATACGCTCTGAGAGTTATTTCACTAATATCTGAAATTTTATACAGAGGTTTGCCCTGAGTAGCCAATTCGAATTGTTCTGCATATTTAGAAAGTATAGTTCCTTTGATAGGATTGATTATTATACTTTTGGATATCATGTCCTCTATCTGGTCTATCTGAGCTTTAAGTGGTTCGATTTCGGATAGTGTTCCGTTAGTCTGAGTGCTTAACGTTGAGCGTGTTGCCGCAATTTGTTTTCCAAGTACAAGTATTTGTGAATTTATATCATCTACTTGTTTACCGGTTGCTGCATTTCCTTTCTGAAGGTTAATAATCCTCTGTTTTTCATGTTCAGCATTCCTAAGTTGTTCCTGAAGTGCGTCTAACTGTACCGGTATATCAGGAGTTTTTGCCCTGAGTGCAGAAATACTGGCATTAAGCTGCTTCTTTTTTAAATGCAGTTGCAAAGTATCGATATAGCCTATTGTATCACCTGCTTTTAGAAGTTGACTCTCTTTAATATTAAGTTTCATTATTTTGCCGTTGCCTTCACTTGATACTATAGTTTCATCTGCTTCAAAATTTCCGAAAGCATCTGATTTATGATTCATGTTTTTACATGAAACGATTATTGAAAATCCAATAAAAATTATAAATAATTCAGTTTTTCTCATTTCAATTTAATTTTTGATTATATTCTTAATTATTTTAATAACAAGTTGTTTTAATTGTTCCCGGTTAGTGATATATAGTTTATTTTAGCCTGAAGTAATTGCATTTCATGTAGTTTTAAACTTTGCATAGCCTGATTTTCTTCATTAAGTTCAGTAAGGTAATCATCAGATGTAATCACACCATTTAAAAGCTGAACTGAAGCAGCTTCTTTAATTTCTTTACGCTTGGCAATTATTTCCTTATCCTTGTCCAGTAGCATTTGATATTTTTCTATTTCCTGTATTTGTTGTCTTATTAGCACTTGATTATTTATTGAAAAGTTTTCCTTTTGTTTGTCTACAATTTTCTTTTGGATTTCAATACTCTGTTTTTGTTCTTTGATGGATGTCCAGTTTGAAAGAGGAACAGTGAGTTTAATCCCTGCAATATAATACCATTTGAATTCATCCTCAAGAAAATTCAGGCCGGGCTTTCCGTCTCCGCCTGTCGCAAAGAAATATACTTTGGGCATATTACCTGTTGAGATTAAGTCTGATTGATTTTGAAGAGTATTTTTCTGAATATCGAATAATTTAAATTCAGGACGATTGGATGCAAGATCCGGTTTTGTATATTTGACTTCAGGAATATTAAGTATTATGTTTTCATCCAGTGTCTTACCTAGCAAAACAGATAGCATGTCTATCAGTCCTCTCCTGTTTGACTTTAATTCTATTAATATCTGATCGCTATTTAATAAGCTTGCCTGAAGAACATCAAGATTCTTTTTAAGTGCTGTGCCGTTTTTTACCATGGTTTCCATCTTGTCGATGTTGGTATTAATATCCTCCTTTAAAAGGTTCGTGATTTTTATATTCTCATCAATAAGGAGTACATTAAGATAAATTGTGTTGATCTGTTCTTTGAGTTTCTGAATATCAAGCTCAATTTTTTGCTGATCCGCATCTGAAGATGAAATCTGTAACTGTTTTTGTTTGCTTATTGTAGTCCCATCAAAAATCAATTGTCTAAAATCCAGAGTTGCTTTGTATTGATCTTTAGATAGGGTTGGAATGTTTAATTTTGGGATTGAAATAGGAATTTTTGTAACATCTGACTGGTAGGTCGCTTGTGCATTTATTTCGGCCTGAGGAAAATAGCCGGCATTTAATGCTCTAATATTTGCTTCGGATGATTGTTTTAAAAGTGTTTTCTGGTTTGTTAACGGAGAATAATCTATTGCTGATTTATAACATTGTTCAAGTGTTAATTTTTCCTCTGTTTGTGCATAAACAGATATGTTTCTTGTAAGAATGATCAGCAAAATGAATTTAAATGTTTTTATCATTTATCTTTAATTATTTAAAATTCAACATTTCTTTATCGCATTTATAACAAATTCAGTAATAATTTTTTTCCTTTCTTCGAGCAGCTCTCCATAGTAAGATTCACCGAATTCAAACACCCATTTAAATATTGGCTTTGCCAGAAAAGGAAATATACACATTGATAAGATATTCATAAATAAAGATATTGGATTTATCTCTCTTATAGTGCCTTTTATTGTTTCATTTTCAATATCTTCTGATAATCTTTTAAAAACTTTATTGTAAATATCCTTGTCTTTGAATTTCTTTTCAATTCTTTCTGGATTCTGTGTAATTTCATTTACAATAAAATTTGGCAGATATGGATTGGATATTAGTGTGTTAATGTAATTATGAATAATCAGTTCAATTTTTTCAAAAAGAGCTATATTGCTATTTGTAGCATCTAAAATACTGCTAATTAAAGTTTTAAATGCCTCTTCGAAAATTATGTCAAAAAGATTCTCCTTTGAACGGTAATAATAATGAACCATAGCAATATTAACATTTGCTTCTTTAGCAATATCTCTCGTTGTTGCACTACTGAACCCTTTTGTAATAAATACTTTTCTCGCGGCCTCAATTATGTCTTTTTCTGCGTCTTTGTTCTTTTCCATTCTTTTAATCAACTTCTTTAATCAAATAGTTTAATCAAATGATTAACGCGCAAAAGTATAAATTATTTTTAACTTTGGTTAAAGATAATAAAAAAAGTTACTAACTGTTTAATAATTAGTAACTCTTTTTAAATATTTATGCTAATTAATTATAAATATGGAGTGTTGTTCCGTCGAATGATGTTCTGTATTGTTTGAGTGGTGTAGTAGCAGGAGAATGAAGAACAGATCCGTCTAAAATAAGAAATTTTGACATACAGCATGAATCTATAGCTGTAACACCTGATTTTTCGACTTGTATTCTGCATCCGTTTGATGGTTTGTAAGTGCAGTTTCTTTCAAGTGCAATAAATTCGTCCTGACTTTTACGGTAAACAATAATACCTTTGACTCCACCGGTAATATACTCCCAACCTCCGATTGCTGCAAGTTTTGTAAATTGAGTTGAAGATATATTCATATAAATATCTACGCTTACATTTGGTACAACTTCATCACTTTTTTTACATGAATTCACCGGAATGATCAATATTATAAGAATACTGGTCATAAGAAAATAAAATCTGAAAGGCATTTTTATGTTTTTCAGTTGTAATGCTTTTTTAAGATTTAATGTCATCTTTATCAACCTGGAAACGGAAACCGAGACGTTTACCTGTAGTTATAGCCATATTTCTGTTAGTTTCTGTAAATTCTTCTACTGTAACTTGTTTAACATCATCATAGAATGGGGTGAGCAAATCGAAATCTATACTATATAGCATTGTCGTTTCAATTATTTTGTAAATAGATTCGCGATCAATTACTTTGTTAATAAAATTATTGAAAAGTAACCCCATTTGTTTTTTCCCTTCGACGAAGAAATGTTGTTCTTTATTTATAAAGATTCTCGCGACAAGATATCCAAGATCATTATACCTGTTATATTTGAAAGAATCAGCTAGAAAGTTATAAACAAAAATTACTCCGCAGTATGAACGTTCTTTGTCCTCTTTGACATAAGAAGTTTTATGAATTTCATGATCTCTTGGAAATTCAAAAACATTGGTGTGCATCATGAATACAAGTACATCGCTTCCGAATTTTATTTCAACTTCGAAGTTACTCATTTCTCTGTATTCAATTATGATATTTTTGTTTACTCCTGAGGCTTTGGCTTTAAGTTCATGAGATAGTTCCTTCAGTATTTCTTTAATAATATTGAAATTATATAAAGTATTCTGATATACATTCAGCTTTAAGGAAGCTTTGGATATTAGTTTGTTTGATATAGTATTTTGAGAATCTAATTCAGGCATTTTGAGCAAGTTTGGTTATTTGATTGTATTTATTAAATTATCTGATTTTGAAGGGAAATCTATATTATAATGAAGGCCACGGCTTTCTTTTCTGTCTATTGCCATTTTTATAATCAGATAGGCCACATTTATAACGTTTCTTAATTCACAAAGTTGTGGAGATAATGTTGATCTGATAAAAAGATCTTCAGTTTCCCTGTAAATAATTTCTAATCTGTCGAGAGCTCTTTTTAATCGGAGATTTGATCTGACAATACCTACATAAACACTCATTATAGATTCTACTTCCTTCATGCTTTGAGTGATCAAAACCATTTCTTCAGGACTTGATGTCCCTTCATCATTCCAATCAGGAACTTCATGGCAAAAATTGATGTTTTGTATCGCTTCTATAGCATCAATACTTGCTCTGTGTGAAAATACGACTGCTTCAAGAAGAGAATTTGATGCAAGTCTGTTTGCTCCATGCAGACCGGTACATGCACATTCTCCAACAGCATATAGATGCTTTATTGTCGATCTGGCATATTCATCTGCTTTTATTCCGCCGCACATATAATGGGCACAGGGTACAACAGGAATCATTTCCTTAGAAATATCTATGCCAATAGATAGACATTTATTATAAATAGTAGGAAATTTATCCATTAATTCATCTTTCCCAATATGTCTGCAATCAAGATAAACATAATCATCCCCACTTATTTTCATCTCTTTATCTATTGCTCTTGCTGTAATATCACGGGGAGCAAGTGATTTACGTGGATCATATTTCTGCATAAATTCTTTCCCGTCGATAGTCTTGAGAATTCCGCCGTGACCTCTTACTGCTTCTGATATCAGAAATGAAGGCTTTTCATGAAGATTATAAAGAGAAGTCGGATGAAACTGAACAAATTCTACATTTTCTATTTTGCCTTTTGCCCTGTAAACCATAGCAATTCCATCTCCGGTTGCTATATTGGGGTTTGTAGTTGTTGAGTATACTCTCCCCGTACCACCTGTGGCCATCAAAGTGACCTTGGAAAGAATGGTTTTAATCATTCCGGTTTTCATGTCCATAACATAAGCCCCATAGCATTCTATATCAGGTGTAGTTCTTCTGACATCTATGCCCAGATGATGTTGAGTGATGATTTCTATTGCAAAATTATATTCAAGAATTTCTATGTTTTTTTCTTTTCGGACCTGGGCAAGTAAGGCTCTTTCAATTTCTGCACCTGTTTTGTCTTTATGATGAAGAACTCTGTATTCAGAATGTCCTCCCTCTCTTGCAAGATCGAAAAGTCCTTTGTCAGTTTTGTCAAATTCTGTTCCCCAACTGATTAATTCTTTAATTCTTTGATGTGATTCAGATACGACCAGCCTGACAGTTTTTTCATCACAAAGGCCATCGCCGCAATTCAGTGTGTCCTGAATATGTTTCTCATATGAATCAGGATCGTAAATCGCTGATGCAATGCCTCCCTGTGCTAAATTTGTACTTGATTCCTCAGGTCCTGCTTTTGTTACTATACATACTTTCCCGTATGGAGCTACCTTTAAAGCAAAAGATAATCCGGCTATACCACTGCCAATTATAAGGAAATCTACTTCTTTTCTCATTATTATTAAATAATCGTATGAATATTTTAACGTTGCAAACCTACATAAATTTTAGCAAATGATGTTCTATAGAAATATATTTTGGAACAGTATTGCCGTTTATTTAAAAGTAACCGCATTAATTACAAATCTATTAAAAAAAATTATTGTTTTTGATAATTATGTATCTTTGCATACAAAAGAAAATGTAGTTATTGCTAAAAAAACAAAATAATTATGGCACATCAGGAAACAACAGAAAATTTATCTAAAGAACAGATAACTTTTAATGACTACATCCGTAGGGGAGATGACTTTGTCAGAATACAAATTTACAGGAATGCTCTGGAATGGTATAATTTAGCTCTTCAAATGGGTATTGATAATTCTATTCCTAAAAGAAAAATAAGTGAATGTAAAGAGAAAATAAATGGCGATAATAAAATCATTGCTTTTGTGCTTTTTCTGGCTGCAATTGTTCTTTCTGTAGTTTTTATAGTTAACCATTAACAATCTTAAAATTTTCAACTTAAATACTGAAAAAACGATGACAAGTATAAAAGAAGGTGATAAAGCTCCGGACATAACCGGCAAGGATCAAAATGGGAATACAATATCATTAAAGGATTTTTCCGGCAATACGGTAATATTGTATTTTTATCCTAAAGATAATACACCGGGTTGCACTCAGGAAGCATGTAACCTGAGAGACAATTATGAAGTATTGCTTTCGAAAGGTTTGAAAATTATTGGCGTAAGTAATGATAGTGAGGCTTCTCATCAGAAGTTTAAAGAAAAGTATAATTTACCCTTTCCTCTGATTGCTGATACTGATAAAAAGATTGTTAATGATTATCAGGTGTATGGACCTAAGAATTTTATGGGTAAAGAAGTCATAGGAATTCGAAGAACAACATTTATTATTTCTGAAAATGGAATAATTGAAAATATAATTACTAAAGTGAATACAAAAGATCATACAAAGCAGATACTTGAATTACTAAACAAATAATACAGAAATTATATAATATCAAAATATGGCAAAAGAAGAAGTTAACGTTAATGAGGAAAAAATAAAAGCATTACAACTGACGATTGATAAGCTTGAAAAAACTTATGGAAAAGGAACCATAATGAAGTTGGGTGATTCCCCTGTTGAAAAAGCGGAGATTATTTCTACCGGGTCGCTTGGCCTGGACGTCGCATTGGGAATAGGCGGTTTACCTAAAGGAAGGGTTATTGAAATATATGGACCTGAATCATCAGGTAAGACAACATTAGCAATTCATGCGATAGCTGAGTCGCAGAAGGCCGGCGGTATTGCTGCTTTTATTGATGCTGAGCATGCTTTTGATACATCTTATGCTTCGAAATTAGGTGTGGATGTTAAAAATCTTCTTATCTCTCAGCCTGACAATGGAGAACAGGCTCTCGAAATAGCCGATAATCTTATTCGCTCAGGTGCTATAGATATAATTGTAATTGACTCTGTAGCCGCTTTGACTCCAAAAAGTGAAATAGAAGGCGAAATGGGTGACTCAAAAATGGGGCTACAGGCAAGATTAATGTCTCAGGCTTTAAGAAAACTTACCGGTACTATTAACAAAACGGGATGTTGTTGCATTTTTATTAATCAGTTGAGAGAAAAAATAGGCATAATGTTCGGAAATCCGGAAACTACAACCGGTGGAAATGCATTGAAATTTTATGCTTCAGTAAGACTTGATATCAGAAAGGTAAATCAGATAAAAGAAGGTGATAAAATTCTTGGTAACAGGGTTAAGGTTAAGGTTGTAAAGAACAAAATGGCTCCTCCTTTTAAAACATCTGAATTTGATATTATCTGGGGAGAAGGAATATCAAAGTTAGGTGAGATTATTGATATGGGTGTTGATATGAATATTATAAAAAAGAGTGGGGCTTGGTTCAGTTATGGTGATGTGAAGCTAGGTCAGGGAAGAGATGCCGTTAAATCTCTTCTTGAAGATAATTTAGAGTTATGCGATGAACTTGAAAACAAAATAAGAGATATTTTGCAAAATAACTAATGTTTTATCGATTAATGACAAATGTATAACAGGAGCGAAATCGAAGCACTTGTTAGTCTGCTTGATGAAACAGATGAAAGTTTATACAATCAACTTAAGGAAAAGATAATATTCTATGGGGTGGATATTGTTCCTGTCCTTGAAAAGAAATGGGAAATTACATCTGAAGAATATGTCAGACAACGCATAGAAAATATTACACATCAGATACAGTTTGAAGATGTTTGTATAGAACTTAAGAATTGGCTTGCATTTGGTTCCTCAGATATTTTAAAAGGATATATTATCGTTTCAAAATATCACTACCCGGAATTAAATCCGGAAAACATAAATAATACTATAAATCATATAGTACGAGATGTATGGCTGGAACTTAATGATACTCTCACTCCTTTAGAAAAAATTAAAGTTTTGAATCATATTATATTTGATGTTCATAACTTTAGCAGTAGTATTTTTAATTATAATTCTCCTCAGGGTTTGTTTCTGAATATTTTACTTGAAAGCAGAAGAGGAAATTCTCTATCTTTGGGATTACTGTATATTATTGTTGCAAGGAAACTAGGTTTCCCTATTTATGGAGTAAATTTACCTGAGCATTTTATACTTACATATCTTAACGAATCTGCTGATCCTGAATTTTCAAATGGAGATGATATATTGTTTTATATTAATGCTTTTAGCAGAGGTGCCGCTTTTACCAGAACAGAAATAGATTCATACCTAAAACATCTAAAACTCGAAATGGATGAATCATTTTACAGCCCTTGTTCAAATGTTGATCTGATAAAAAGACTGCTGAATAATTTAAAAATGGCTTATGATAAAACAGGTTATCCTGAAAAGGTTAAAGAAATTGAAATGATGATAGAAATATTGTAAAAACCATGATAAAAAGTATAATAGTTAAGCTATCGCGAGTATATAAAATGCTTAAAGGGAAAGACATCTTTTTCCCTGTTCAGTATAGGTGTAATAAAATAAAATATGGAAAAAAAGGAGCAGATTGGACTTTTTGTCCTGATCTGATAAATCAGACCAGCATAATCTATTCTTTTGGAGTTGGTATGGATATTTCATTTGAACTTGAAATGATTGAAAAATATGGAGTGAAAATATATGCATTTGATCCTACACCTAAATCAATTGAGTGGTTAAATAAGCAGTCATTACCTGGTGAATTTGTTTTTTCTCCTATAGGTATTGCTGAATATGACGGAAATGCATTATTTAGTTTTCCTGATAATCCCGATTATGTCTCCGGTTCTATGACTCAGAATATGAGAAAAGATAATGAAAAAACCGAAGTAAAAGTTAACAGGTTGGAAACAATTATGAAAATGTATGGACATAAAAGTATTGATATATTAAAGATGGATATCGAAGGTGCAGAATATAAGGTCATAGATGATATTATCAATACAGGAATAGATATAAAACAAATACTTTTTGAGATTCATCATAGATTTGAAAATTTGGATATAAAAGATACTAAAACAGCTTTCAGAAAATTAAATATTGCCGGGTATAAGATTTTTAATATTTCTCTGAATGGTGAGGAGTATTCTTTTATAAAAGTATAATAAGAATATTGAATAAATTTTGGAAATGAAAGTCGTATTGGTAAATACAAATGATACTGGAGGTGGGGCTGCAATCGCATGCAGAAGGCTTTTAAGTGCGCATGTTAAGAATGGTGTCGATGTTAAAATGCTTGTAAGAACCAAAAACAGTAAAGATAATTATATAGAGAGTACTACTCATAATGGAATAAAGAGGCTTAGGAATAATTTTAATTTTCTTTATGAGAGACTGGGTTTTATTGCTATAGAAAGTTCTAAAGATGTAAGATTTGCATTTTCATCTGCGAATATTGGTGAGGATATATCTGATAATAAATTGATTAAAGAAGCTGATTTGATCCATCTTCATTGGGTTAACCAGGGATTTATCTCATTACAGGGGATAGATAAACTATTAAAATTGAACAAACCTGTTGTTTGGACTCTTCATGATATGTGGGCTTTTACGGGAGGCTGTCATTATAGTGGTACTTGCTTGAATTACGGAGAAAATTGTGGTAACTGCTATTTTCTTGATAAACCATCTGAAAATGATATTTCAGCTAAAATTTGGAATAAGAAAAAATCACTTTATGAAAATAAGAATATTACTTTCGTAACATGCAGTAATTGGCTTAAAGAAACTGCAAAACGTAGTACTTTATTAAAAGATTTTAGAATAGAATCAATCCCTAATCCTATTGATACAGATAAGTTTTCTCCGGGAGTTCATGAAAGACTTGTTGAGAAACTTAATCTTTCTTTATGCAAAAAATATATTTTATTCGGTGCTGCAAATGTTAATGATAAGAGAAAGGGCCTAAATTATTTTATTGAAGCTTTAAATATTCTTAATAATAGACATCCTGAATCAGTTTATAAAGTAGAATTACTCGTTTTTGGTAAATCTGTCGGTGATATTTTTAATGAATTACCTTATAAACTTAATAATATGGGAGTGATGAAAAGTCAGAAGGAAATCGCTGAGATATACAGTGTTTCCAATCTTTTTGTTCTTCCTTCAATAGAGGACAATCTTCCAAATACAATAATGGAGTCCCTTGCTTGTGGTACTGCTGTAGTTGCATTTAATACAGGTGGAATTCCTGAGATGATAGAGAATGGAGTTAATGGATATCTGGCTGAATATAAGTCTTCAGAAAGTCTTGCAGATAATATTTACAAAGTGTTATTTGAAAGTGATAGTGAATTGTTGTGCAGAAATGCAAGGGATAAAGTAATGAGTACTTATACTGAAAGTAATGTTAGCAACAAATATCTTGACCTCTACAATGAAATAATTAAGTAATTTTGCATCATTAATCATTAAAAAAATCATTAAAAAAAATGAAAACTCTATATTTAGATATTGATGGTGTTCTTGTTGACTCAAAAGAAAGGAAAGCTGCTGAAAATGGTAAAGAGTTTATAAATTTTATTGTGAATAATTTTGACTGCTACTGGTTGTCTACACGTTGCAAAGGTGAGACAGAATTGGCTATGAATTATCTTAGTATGTTTTATGATTCTGAAACTATGGAATTGTTGAAAACTATCAACCCTACAGAATGGGGCGCAATGAAAACTGATGCTATTGAAATGACAGATGAATGGTACTGGCTTGATGATGCTCCTTTGTCATTTGAAGTAAATATTTTGAAGAAATATGGACTGCTTAACAGATTAATTGTTGTAGATCTTTCAAAAGATTATGGATTGAATGGAGTGAAGCTCAAGCTCGAAAAGGTAAAAAATTAACTATATGACAAACATTCCTCTCGCTGAAAGACTAAGACCAAGAGATTTTAAGACTTTCATAGGCCAGAAGCATTTAATAGGGGAGGGAGCTGTATTAAGAAATGCTATAAATGCAGGAAATATTCCTTCTATGATATTCTGGGGACCACCTGGAGTCGGAAAAACTACTCTTGCAAGAATTATTGCTTCAAAACTTAACCAAAAATTTTATTCCCTGAGTGCAATAAATTCAGGAGTCAAAGATATTAGGAACGTCATTGATAGTGCTATTAATGATCAGGAGGGGGCAATATTGTTTATTGATGAAATCCATCGGTTCAGTAAATCACAACAGGATTCTCTTTTAGGCGCTGTTGAAAAAGGAATAGTAACATTAATTGGTGCAACAACTGAAAATCCTTCTTTTGAAGTGATCTCTCCTTTATTATCCCGCTGCCAGGTATATATTCTCAGACCTTTTGAAGAAAATGAACTTATAGATTTATTAAATTATGCTATAAGTGAAGATGTCTTATTTAAAAACCTAAATATTAAACTGGAGGAAACAGAAGCATTATTGAGAATTTCCGGAGGAGATGCAAGAAAATTATTGAATGCTCTGGAACTTGTAGTTAATAGTGAAAAGACTGAAGTATATGTAATTACTGATAAAAAAGTCCTTAATGTTGTACAGCAAAATCTTGTGCTTTATGACAAAATGGGAGAAATGCACTATGATATTATATCAGCATTTATTAAATCGATGAGAGGCAGTGATCCTAATGCTACAGTTTATTGGTTGTCAAGAATGGTACAAGCCGGTGAAGATGTTAAGTTTATTGCAAGAAGAATGCTGATATTTGCTTCAGAGGATATAGGTATGGCGAATCCGACTGCAATGATTTTAGCAAATAACTGCTTTCAGGCTGTAAATGTTATTGGATATCCGGAAAGCGATATTATTCTTTCCCAAACTGCTGTTTATCTCGCTACTTCTGTCAAAAGCAATGCTTCTTATATGGCGATAAAGAGTGCACATCAAGTAGTAGAAACTACCGGTGACCTTCCCGTTCCGTTGCATATAAGAAATGCTCCTACCAAATTTATGAAAAATCTTAATTACGGCAAAGATTATAAATATCCTCATGATTTTGAAGGAAATTTTACTCAGCAGGAATATCTGCCTGATAAAATAAAAAATACTATCCTTTATGATCCGGGAAACAATATAAGAGAAAATGATGTGAGAAAGAGAATGAAAGAACTCTGGAAAAACAAATATAAATACTAGAATTAATGATACATTTTGAAAAATTATGTTAGTTTTTCTACTATAATTTTAGTAATTCTTTCAGCAACTTTACCATCCCAAAGTTCTGGTATTGAGCCTTTCTTAAGATTTCCTGAGAGTACATTAAACGCTGCTTTTTCTACATTCTTTAGGTTTGTACCTATTAGCTGATTTGTCCCTACAGTTACTGTAACAGGCCTTTCTGTATTATCTCTTACTGTTATACATTGTACTCCGAGATATGTCGTTTCTTCCTGTATGCCGCCACTATCTGTAATAAGTAATGATGCCCCCTGTGTTAATGCAAGAAATTCTATATAACCAAGTGGTTCTGTCATAATTATATTCTGACTAATCTTGTCTCTGATTCCAAATTTTATCAAATTATTCATTGTTCTTGGATGAACTGGAAATACTATTTTTTTTGTGGCAGAAAGATTATTAAGCATATCTACTAGTTGATTAAGACTAACTTCTGAATCTACATTACTCGGGCGATGAAAGGTTCCTAATATATATGAATCTTTGACTAATCCCATATCTTTAAGAATCGTAGATTTATCAATTTTAGGAAGATAATAAATGAGACTGTCAATCATAACATTACCTGTAAAGTAAATTTTTGAATCATCTATACCTTCTCTTTTAAGATTTTCCAACCCACTTCTTTCTGATACAAAAAGATAATTGGAGATTACGTCAGTTACCATACGATTGATTTCTTCAGGCATCTCTCTGTCAAAACTTCTTAATCCTGCTTCGACATGAGCAACCGGTACTCCTAATTTTGTGGCTACAAGACTACATGCCATTGTTGAGTTAACATCACCAACAACAATGATAAAATCCGGCTTTTCAGAAAGTACAACTTTTTCAAATTCTATCATTATTTTTGCTGTTTGTTCTGCATGTGATCCTCCGCCAACACCAAGATAGAAATGAGGTTTAGGCATTTCAAGTTCTTCAAAAAATATTTTGGACATTTTTTCATCAAAATGTTGGCCTGTATGACAAATCAGGTGTTGAACCGTTTTATCGTATTTCTGAAATGCTTTGTGTATCGGTGCTACTTTTATAAAATTAGGTCGTGCTCCAACTATTGATATTACTTTCTTCATCTGAATTCTTTTTATCTTTATTCTTTTCTTTACCTTCAATAACTATAACTATTTCTCCTTTGATATTTTTATCTTTAAAAAAATCAAAAATTTCTGTCAATGTTCCTCTTTGAGTCTCTTCATAAATTTTGGTAAGCTCTCTTGATACTGAGACTCTTCTTTCTTTGCCAAAAAATTGAATTAATTGTTCTAATGTTTTAACCAGTCTGTGAGGGGACTCGTAAATAATAATTGTTCTTTTTTCTTCTGCCAATTCTTGAATTCTGGTATGTCTTCCTTTTTTCTGGGGAAGGAATCCCTCAAAAATAAACCTGTCTGCTGGTAATCCTGAATTTATAAGAGCAGGTATTAAAGCAGTAGGTCCGGGGAGACATTCTACTTCAATGCCTTGTTCAATGCAATGCCTCACCAGAAGGAATCCGGGATCGGATATTCCGGGTGTCCCGGCATCTGTAACTAGTCCGATATTTTCCCCGCTAATTATTCTTGAGGTGATGAGCTCTACAGTTTTGTGTTCATTATGTATATGATGTGCAAACATTTTTTTACTTATTCCTAAATGCTTCATAAGATTCCCTGTAGTGCGGGTATCTTCAGCAATAATACAGTCAACTTCTTTTAAAATTCTTATTGCCCTGAGTGTAATATCTTCAAGATTACCGATTGGTGTTGGAATAATATAAAGTTTAGACAAGCTCAATATATTTATTCGTTTGTTTATAGAATTATTTCATTGCAAATTACTGGCAAATGTATACAAACAAATCCATCAAATTATTTTTCTGCCTCATAGCATTATAATAATAAAAGTTATTCTGCAAACTTACATAAAATAAATGAATGTGAATATTAATTAATGAAATCCCAAATCCTAAATCCTAAATTCTAAAAAAATTCTATACTTTTGCAATCAAATAAATTATTGCTAGATATTCCAGAATCAGAAAGACTTAAGATGGAAGAGTTATAAGCAATAAAATAAATTTTACATAATTATGCTTGAAGAAAAACTTAAAAGAACAGAATTGTCCGAGATGGGTGAGTTCAGACTTATTGATCATCTTACTGAAGATATTAAAATAGTTAATAAGGAAACAATAAAAGGGGTGGGGGATGATGCAGCAGTTATTGATAATGGTAATTATGTTACTCTGGTTTCTACAGATATACTTACTGAAGGTATTCATTTTGACCTTACTTATACCCCTCTTAAACATCTTGGGTATAAGGCTGCTGTGGTAAATTTTTCTGATATTGCCGCAATGAATGGAACTCCTAAGCAGATAACAGTTTCTATTGCGGTCTCGAATCGTTTTTCAGTTGAAGCTCTCGACGAATTTTATGATGGGTTAAAAATTGCATGTAAAAAATATAATGTTGATCTTGTTGGTGGAGATACTACATCAAGTCTTAAAGGATTATTCATTAGTATTACTGTTGTCGGAATTGCAAAAAAAGATGATGTTGTATACCGAAATACAGCAAAGGCTAATGACCTTATTTGCGTTACCGGTGATCTTGGTGGCGCCTTTATGGGATTAAAACTTCTTGAAAGAGAAAAAGAAGTTTTTAAAGCTGATCCGGGTATACAACCTGATCTTGAGGGATATGATTATATTGTTGGTAGACAATTGAAACCTGAAGCCAGAATGGATATTATTAAAATATTTAAAGATCTGAAAGTAAAACCTACTTCGATGATTGATATTTCTGATGGGCTTGCATCTGAAATTATGCATATATGTAAGGATTCAGACGTCGGCTGTAATGTATATCTCGACAAAATCCCAATTGATCCCACTACAAACAATATGGCTGTTGATTTTAATATGGCCGCTACTGTTGCTGCTCTTAATGGTGGTGAGGATTATGAATTGTTATTTACTATATCTCAGGATAATTATGAGAAAATAAAAACTGTTAAAGAAATAACTGTAATAGGTTATATTACAGAAGCTCGTGATAATTGTTATCTTGTTGCAAATGATAATTCATTGATTCCAATAAAAGCTCAGGGTTGGAATTCATTCCCCGAATAAAAATTGTTTTGATTTAATTCATTTAGCGAAACTTACACATCGTTAATAATAATTTAATAAAAACTTAAGAAACTTTTTACATTATTTTTGTTTCCGTTGTGCTTTTTATTAGTAGTTTTGCAGCCCAAAAAAACTATTAATAAAAAGTTGGAAGAAAAACTAAAAAGTATTATAAAACAAGTATTGGCACTTTACCTGAAATATGGAATTAAAAGTGTGACAATGGATGATGTAGCGCGGGAGCTTGGCATCTCAAAGAAAACTTTATATCAATATGTTGATGATAAAGACGATCTTGTTGAGAAAACATTAAATTTTTTTAACGATAATGATAACCATGAATTTTGTAAAATTGATGATAATCAAAATGCAATAGATACTTTGCTTTTCGTTAGTGAACATGTTGCTAAGAAACTTAGCGAAATTAATCCTTCCATCGTTTATGATCTTCGAAAATATTATCCTGCACTTTGGAAAAATTTCAACGAAACTAAACGAGACCATATCTTTAGTCATATTAAAAAGAATATTGAAACAGGTATTCGTCAAGGACTGTACAGGGATGATTTCAATATTGATCTAATAGGAAGATTTTACGTGTTCAGGATGGAAATGGCTTATCATTTTGAGTATTTTAAGACAAAAGAATATTCATTTGAAGAAATTTTCAGAACTATGTTTATTTATCATATCAGGGGAATTGCAAACCAAAAAGGAATAGACTATCTTGAAAAAAAAATTAGGGAAGATAATTTAAAGGTATCAGTAAAATGAAAAGAGTATTATTAATAGTATTGTTTGCTGTTTTTTTAATTTCCGTAAATCTTTTTGCTCAGAATAAAAACACATTCAGCCTTAAGGAGGCAATGGATTATGGTTTGAAAAATGCTTATAATAATAAAACAGCTAATCTTGACTATGAATCAGCTAAAAAGAAAGTAAAAGAAATTATTACTATTGGATTACCGCAAATTAATGCAGGTATTGATTACAATGATTTTATTCAAGTACCACAGGTCCCTTTACCTGAAAGTTTTTCTTATTTAATTAATAGTTTTATGCCGCCTGGATCACCTCCTCAGAAAACAATGAGTTTTCAAATGGAATACAATCTAAATCCGAAAATAAATGTAAGTCAGATAATATTTGATGGCTCATATATAATGGGATTACAGGCATCTAAAATTTTTCAACAATTTTATGCACAGGGTGTTAAAAAATCTGAAATAGAAACTCGTGCAGCTATTGCTCAATCATATTATCTTGTCCTTGTTGCGAATGAAAATAAAAAAATTCTTTCTTCAACTCTTGAAGATCTTGATAAAACATTGAATGAAACAACTCAGATCCAGAAAAATGGATTTATAGAAGAAACTGATGTTGATCAGATAAAACTTCTTAAGCTTAATCTTTCAAATACTCTTAATAAAATTACACGCCAGGAGCAAATTGCTGAAAGTCTGCTTAAATTTCAAATGGGGATGAAAATAGATGATAATATTATTCTTAGCGATAGCCTTGCCGGACTTTTAATCAGCAACTCTTCTGAAGAAATTCTTCAAAAGAATCTTGAATTGAAAAATCATATAGATTATCAGATGCTTACAACGAATGAAACATTGAAAAACCTAAATCTCAAAAAAGAAAAATTCGGGTATTTACCTTCTTTAATTGCAATATTCAGCTATCAGCAAACAACTCAAAATAATACTTTTAATTTGCTTACAAGTAATGCTGTTTGGTATCCTACGACTATGTGGGGATTATCCCTTAAAATTCCTGTTTTTGATTGTGGTACTAAATATTTCAAAATTCAACAGGCAAAATTGGATATCGAAAAAACAAAGGTTCAACAGATTCAGCTTGAAGAAGGACTTAAAATGGAAGTTCAGACATCAAAGTCAAATTTTAGCAGCGCATTGGATACTTATAAAAAAGAAGTTGATAACAAAGAACTTGCAAATAAAATTTATTCAAAAACTTTAATCAAATACAAGAATGGTGTTTCAAGTAGTTTAGATTTAACTCAGGCTCATAATCAATACCTAACTACTGAGGCAAACTATTGTAATTCTGTTTTTGAATTGCTGAATGCTAAAACCAAACTTGATAAAGCCCTGGGAAATCTATAAATATACTGAATGAATTTCCTGTCAGGTTTTCATCCTGACAGGTTTAAATTTTAAAATTAATAAACTAAAAAAATAAAAATTTAAATCAAATAATAAGTTTAAACATGAAAAAAACAAGTAAAATAACCACATATGTAATCACAATGGTTATGATTTTTGTAATTGCTACAGGATGCAATAAAAATGTTGATAAAAAAACGCAACTTGCAAAACTTAAAAAAGAACAGGCTGAATTGTCAGAAAAGATACAAGTATTGGAAAAAGAATTGATTGCCGAAGGTAAGGCTGATCCCAAAATAGTCCAGGTTGCATTATCTGAAGTAAAACCTCAATTATTTGAACATTATATTGAAGTTCAGGGTAAAGTCGATGGTGATGACAATGTAACAGTAACTGCAAAAACAATGGGCGTTTTAACCAGAATATTAGTTAAACCAGGTGATGTTGTCAGAAAGAATCAGGTGCTTGCTGAAGTTGATGCTTCCGTATTGAAATCTACTCTTGATGAATTGAGAAGTTCATACACATTGATTAATAATTTATTTGAAAAACAAAAAACATTGTGGGATCAAAAGATTGGAACGGAAGTACAGTATTTAACAGCAAAAAATAATAAGGAATCAATGGAGAAAAGGATTGCTACTTTACAGGAACAAATTGAATTAACCAGAATAGTTTCCCCGATTAGTGGCTCTGTTGAAGATGTACCTGTGAAAGTTGGTCAGGCTGTTTCTCCTGGATTTACCGTATTCAGAGTCGTAAACTTCTCAAAAATAAAAATATCCGCAGATATTGCTGAGGCTTATGCTGCAAAAGTCAAAAAAGACAATGTTGTCAAAGTTTATTTTCCTGATATTCAAAAAGACATAGATGCTAATGTTTCTTTCGCAAGCAAATTTATTAACCCCATAAACAGAACTTTTACTGTTGAAGCCAGACTGTCCGGAGATCATATTGAATATAAGGCTAATATGATAGCTGTTGTTAAAGTAAACGATTATATTAATAAAGAAGCTATTGTTGTCCCTGTAAATGTCATCCAGAATGATCCCAAAGGAAAATTTATATATGTGTCTAAAAGTATTGGAAATAAGTTAATTGCTAAAAAACAATATGTAAAAGAAGGTTTAACATATAATGGTATGGTTGAAATTAAAGAAGGTATTGCAATCGGCGATAAAGTCATTTCCAATAATTTCCAGAATGTTGAAGAAGACGGACAAATAAAACTTTAAACTATACATTTCATCCTCACCACTTTTTTTATAGATGTGGTGAGGTAAAATAATTATAAAATAAAAACATGAAGTTCGATTTTACAAAAGTTAAAGAGTTTAAACCAACAAGCTGGTCAATTGACAATAAAACCAGTATTTATGTACTAACGTTAATAATAGTTATTTTTGGATTGGTAAATTACAATACAATACCAAAAGAACAGATCCCTGAAATAGTAATACCAACTATAATCGTAAGTACTGTTTATCCGGGAACATCACCCTCGGATATGGAAAACCTGGTTACACGTCCTATTGAAAAAAATATTAAATCAATTAATGGAGTTAAAAAAGTTACCAGTAATTCTGTACAGGATTTTTCTTCAATTGTTGTTGAGTTTAATACAGGGATTGCTGTGTCGGATGCTAAACAAAAGGTAAAAGATGCTGTGGATAAATCAAGAAATGATTTACCAAATAATCTTCCGAATGAACCTAATGTAATGGATGTCGATTTTTCCGAATTTCCTATAATGTATATCAATCTTTCCGGCGATTTCGAAATGGATAAACTTAAAAAGTATGCAGATGATGTTAAGGATAAAATTGAAGCATTACCTGAAATCACACGTGTTGATATTGTTGGTGCACTTGATAGAGAAATACAGATAAATGTTGATATGTATAAAATGCAGGTTGCCGGTGTTGCTCTTAGCGACATTGAAAGAGCTGTAGCAAGCGAGAATGTTACAATATCAGGCGGTTCTATTGATATGCAGGGTATGAAGCGTTCAATTCGTGTAGTTGGCGAATTTAAAGATATGGATGTTATTCGAAATATCGTAATGAAATCTTCAAGTGGTGCTATTGTTTACCTAAAAGATATTGCTGAAGTAAATGATACATATAAAGAAAGAGAAAGTTTTGCACGTCTTAATGGAAAGAATGTAATCACCCTTAATGTTATTAAGAAAAGCGGCCAGAATCTGATTGAAGCTTCTGATAAAATTGATCTGTTATTAAAGGAATTAAAATTAACAAAACTTCCTGAAAAACTTAATATTAATATTACAGCAAATCAGTCCGTAAGAACAAAGAGTCTCCTTAATGAATTGAATAATACAATTATTATAGGATTTATTCTGGTTACAATTGTTTTGATGTTCTTCATGGGTTTTACTAATGCCTTTTTTGTAGGTTTATCAGTGCCTCTGTCAATGTGCCTGACTTATATTGTTATGCCTGAGATTGGCTTTACTATGAATATGCTTGTAATGTTTGCATTTATTTTTGCACTCGGGATAGTAGTTGATGATGCAATAGTTGTTATTGAAAATACTCACAGAATTTTTTATCAGAATAAAGGAAAAATGGATATTACTCAGTCCGCAAAAGTTGCAGCAGGGGAGGTCTTTATTCCGATTTTATCCGGTACTCTTACCACTTTGGCACCTTTCTTCCCTCTTGCTTTCTGGCCAGGTATTGTAGGTAAATTTATGTACTTCATTCCTGTAACGTTGATTATTACTTTGTTCTCATCATTAATTGTCGCATATATTTTTAATCCTGTATTTGCTGTTTCTTTTATGACTCATACTGATGAAGATGATGCTGTGATTGTGGATAAAAAGAAATTGTTCAAAAATACTGGAATTATTGCAGCTTTCGGTATATTGCTGCATATTATGAGTTTCAGAGGCCTAGGTAACTTTGTTCTGTTTGTTGCTGTTTCTTATGTTTTACATAATCTTTGGGGTGCAAACTTTTTCCTGAAATTTCAGCATAATTTTATCCCGCGACTGATTAATAAATATCAGAAACTTGTTGCATATATACTAGCAAAAAAACGTCCTTATTTTTTATTTTTCGGCGTTATAGGACTTCTTATTATTACTTTTATCCTGACTGCAATAATTAAACCTAAAGTTGTCTTTTTCCCGACAAGCGATCCTCAGTATATTTATGCATATATTTCTATGCCTGTTGGTACTTCTTTGGATGTAACGGATTCTGTTACAAAAGTTGTTGAGAATAGAATAAATAATGTAATAGGAAAGAATAACCCTATAGTTGAATCTGTCATTGCAAATGTGGCCTTAGGTGCCGGAGACCCTTATGATCATGAGACTAATATTGCTTCTCATAAGGGAAGGATACAGATTGAATTTGTAGAGTATTCCAAACGTCATGGCGTTTCAACTCAAATTTATCTTGATCGTATTCGTGATGCAGTTAAAGGAATAACCGGAGCAGAAATTACTGTTGAACAAAATAGAAACGGGCCTCCTACCGGTAAACCCGTTAATATTGAAATTAGTGGCGAAAATCTGGATGAATTAATTGCTAATGCTGATGCTTTCAAGAAATATATCGTCTCACTTAATATTCCCGGAATAGAAGAACTTAAATCTGATTTCCAAAGTAGTAAACCTGAAATATTAGTTAATATAGACAGGGAAAGAGCAAATATTGAAGGAATTACAACCGGACAGGTTGGTATGGAATTAAGAACTGCAATATTTGGTAAGGAAATATCTAAATATAAGGATGCTGAAGATCAATATCCGATACAGCTTCGTTACGGAGAGACTGAAAGGAAAAGCATTGATAAACTTCTCGGACTTAAAATTACTTATCGTGATATGAATACTGGTTTATTACGCCAGATCCCTCTTTCTTCTATTGCAAAAGTTGATTACTCAAATTCTTATGGCGGAATAAAACGTAAAAATCTTAAAAGAGTAATTACTCTTTATTCGAATGTTCTTTCCGGATATACTCCAAACGAAATAGTTAACCAGATTAATGCCGCTATACCTGATTTTAAGAAAAGTGAGGGAATAGAAATAAACCTTACAGGTGAAAGAGAAGACCAGAATGACGCATCATCATTCCTTTCGAAATCAATGCTCCTGACTCTTTGTTTGATATTCTTTATTCTTATTACTCAGTTCAATTCAATAAGTAAACCATTGATTATTCTTAGCGAAGTCATTTTTAGTATTATTGGTGTTCTCATAGGTTTTGATATTTTCGGAATGCCTATTTCTATAATTATGACCGGTATGGGTGTTGTAGCTTTGGGAGGAATCGTTGTAAGAAACGGAATTCTTTTAGTTGAGTTCACTGATAAACTGAAAGCTCAGGGATATAAGACCAGAGATGCAATAATTATGGGTGGTAAAACCCGTATCACACCTGTACTCCTGACTGCCTCTGCTACTATTCTTGGATTAATTCCGCTTGCTATTGGTTTTAATATCAATTTTGTTACACTGTTTACTGAGTTAAATCCTCATATTCATTTCGGCGGCGATAATGCTCAGTTCTTTGGATCTCTCGCCTGGTCTATTATATTTGGATTGAGCTTTGCTACTTTTCTTACTTTATTACTTATTCCTGCAATGTATTATATTGCTTATGTGTCAAAGTATAAAGTTTCAAGAAAAAGATTGCGTCGTAAAATTTTATCAGGTAAACAGATTTAAAAATATCAAGCTTTGCTTGTCATTGTATTTTGTGATTATTTTTAACCTTTTATTCCTGATTTTGTAATGGGAATTTATACAAGAATTACGTCACAATTATACTTTTATCTGTAAAAATATGATTACTATATTTGAGTTTCGTATTTTCTAAGAAAAATCCTTATAATTATACTTTTAGAATATAATAATTTAATTGAAAATATTCCTGAGAATGCACATAATATACCTGCTATTATATCCAGTACATAATGGTGACCCATATACACTGCTGAAAACCATGTGCCTAATACAAAAATAGTAAGGAATATACAAATATTCTTTAACTTGTTTTTTAATGCATAATATAATACAACTAAAGGATATGATGCATGAAGTGAAGGAAGTGCTGCAAATACATTTGAATTTTTTGAATATATGGATTCAAATATTTTAATATTTAAGCATTTGTCAAATCGTATAAATCCTGCTGCATTTCCTGGTATATTATAATGTAGTTCAAACCCATATTGCTGTACATACCAGGGCGGTGCTGCTGGATGAATGTAATATATACAAAAACCTAAAAGATTTGTCAATAAAAAAGTTAGTGAGAATAATAAGAATTGACGTTTATTTTTCAGATACATGTAAAAAGCAAATAGGAGTGGAACAGACATCCAGTTTAAATAAAAAAATCCACTCAATATATCTAGATATTGATTATTATTTTTTGAAAAAAACTCGTTTAAAGTTAATCTGTTACCATTAATATTGATGCCAAATAACTTTTTTTCTAGACAATATATCTGAGCTATATCAATTTTATTGACAAGGTAGTTGGGGTATATTTTCATCATATCATAAATTACTCCAAACAAAACAAATGCAGTAAATCCTAAAATAAATTTTCTTGCTTTCCCCCCATAAATGAATAAAAGATTATACAATATTGCCATTAAATAATGTTCAGTTTTTAATCCAATAAAAAGTTGTACTAAAATCAAATAACAAGTAGTTATAAATCCAATAATTATAGCAGTTCTGATTGATTTATAATTCAGTTTTCCGGGTAATGTTTGTATTTGCATAGGTATATATTTAATTGATTACGGTACAAATCTTTCCGTTATTTCAGCTCCTGTTTTTAGATCATTACCAAAGATATCTATATATGTTATTTTAGGAAACCAAAAAGGACCACCATCGTATTTAAAAAATATTTTGTTTAAAATCGATAGTTTGCCATTTATATATATGCAGGCATTATATTTTCTGTTTTCACCAGTCCTCAGTAAATAAATATTTCTTTTATGATAGCATACAAAATTAATAATAAAGCTTTCTTTATCTTTATCAACAAGTTTGCAATCTAAGCCATATGCATATTTTCTCTGTATAAAAGAAAGTTCAGCTTTGTTCCCTCCCTCTTCGAAACGTATCCAGTATGGATGAATAGGCTCTTTTGTGTTTATTTTACCTTCTGTGGAAAAGTTAATATCATAAGCTATTGTGTTTTTATTATGCGATCTTTGAATATAAAATAGAAGTTTATCCGTTTTTAATGGAGTAGGGTAAGATGCATCATTTTTGATTTTTTCTTCATTTGAAAATTTTCCATTTAATCCAATAGAATTAAATAATAAAATAATATAAAATAGTAAGTTAATATAAGTCATTGCTATTCGTAATTATTAAACTTATTTACTATTAATTACATTCTTGCAGTGTATAAGCCTTTTTATTGCTGTAATATTTGATAATATTGCTACAATACAGATAGGAAGTGTAAAAATTGTAATTGTTTCAAAAATCTCAAATGGTAACCACTCAAGGTAAATTCTATGATTTCCTCCTGTAAGACCTCCAACAATTCCACATATCATTCCGGAAGCACCAATTACAACAATTCTTTCAGGTCGTTGCATTAGTCCTCCTTTACATTCAATTCCCAGTCCTTCAGCTCTTGCTCTTGTATAACTAACCATCATTGAGCCTATCAAAGCAATGAAAGCAGACATTGAACTTAAAAAATAATGTTGTGCATCCAGATAATAGCATATTCCAAAAAACATAATTAATTCACTGTATCTATCAAGAACTGAATCATAAAGAGCTCCAAAACGCGAACTCATGTTTCCAAGTCGTGCAACTTGTCCGTCAAGCATATCAAATAAACCTGCAAATAGAATTAGTCCACTACCCCAACCAATATATTTCAGATCTGATCTGTTTGCATTTTCTCCTCCATATATAAATACAATTGTTGCAAGAAAATTTAAAATCAGACCTATTGTAGTGATTGTATTTGGCCTTACTCCAATTTTTATCAAAAATCTTACAAAAGGATTTATAATCTTATAAATTATTTGTTGAGCTATATCTCTAAATTTCATAATAATTAATTTTAAAAATCAAGTTTAAATCTTGCACGAATACCTGTACTTGATACATTGGGATGATCTGTATAAGTAAGTCTTCTGACCAAATCAATTCTAAAGAGTTTAAAAATATTTGCAATGCCAACACTTGCTTCAATATAAGGTTGTTTGTCAAGCGTATATGTTATAGGTACCGAATTATTATCAACAGGAAATTTGAATAAATCTTTATTATTTTCCGGATTGTTTCTATCGCTGACTTTTCCGTAAAGTGCTTTGCATGAAATTATTTCTCTTAATTTCAGCTTTTTAACTATAGGAATTTTGTTAAAAATAAAACCATTGAAACAATGTTCATAATTTAATGAAGCATATTCATCACTTACAAATTCAAGAAAATTCATGAGATTGTATGACTGAAGCTGATAGGAATATGTTTGATTTGCTCGTGCTATAAACAATTCGGGATAAGATACCGTGCCGAATATTTTACCATATTCAATACTTACATCAGAGTATCCAATAACTGACATGTTAAATCTCTTATCGATTCTTAGAATTAATTTATTATAATTGTAATCATTTTGTAAATATTTTGATCCTAATGAATATTGTAATTGAAATACAGGATATTTTAATTCAATAGGTATTCTGTATGATTTCCCCTGATAGAATTGCTCATTTGGCGCATATCTAAGATTGACATACAATTCTGAAATATTAACTTTATCAGGATTATTATTATGTAAAGAATAGTCCATGGTATTATAAAATAAACTTCCTGAAGGTCTTTGGATTATATTTTCAAATCCCAGGGTATATGAGAAATGATTATTGAATTCGTTAAGATGTTCAATCTTGAATGTTTTATTATATAGTAATTTATCATTAACTCCTCTTTTGATTGATAAAAGAAAGTTATCTTCCTGAACAAACTGAAGCTCTTGCCCGGGAATTTTAGTCTCGTCCTGATATGATACTTTTATAGATTTTACAGGAAATTCGAAAACATTCCTTTCTGTAAGAGAGTATGTCCCTCCTAAATAATATTTGAAATTTTCATCTTTAAAACCATATGCAAGGTAAGACTCAATATTATATTTTTTACTGAATTTATTTGTCGTTCTTCCTCCGAATCTCAGCCTTAACCCTTCAATAGGATTATAACTGTAGAATGTACTAACAGGTCCTACATCAAAATACCCTACATCTTTATAACCTTCGAGTAGTATCATTAGTATGTCCATAGTTCGACGAAATGCAGGAACTTTTTTTACGCTGTCTATTACATCATAAGTACCTTTTTCAGATTTTGATAGTTGCTGGAACCTGTTTTTTTCCCAAAATATGGCATCGTGTTTTTCTGCATTTTTATCAACGACTAATTTTAATCCTGTATAAGTACTGTCTCCTCTAATCTTATTTATTTTATAATCTTTGTAATATACAGCTCTTTGACCAAAGATTCCCATTTTGTTCTTTGATAGTCCGAAATCAACAGAAATTTCATCTGATGAAAGTATCCAATTGCCATCTTCCATTTTATCAAATTCCTGTACAATTTTAAGATCTTTTACCCAATTCAGATTAATATTAGTATTTACTGACATATCTATTTTTTTTATAACATAGCTACTGTCAAGTGTAATCCAAAAAGTGCCCTGAAAAAGCATATCTGTTTTGTTTCGTGGCGAAAAAAATACTTTTGC
>JAUZOY010000030.1 GCA_030706235.1 Bacteroidota bacterium
GTAAAAATCTTCAGGGATCAGGAATACCATCTTCTACAAATATATGGCATATTAATTCACCATCCATACAGGAAATGGGGAAAACAGATACCTCAAATTTAACAATAACATATAACAATTCTAATTTACAGCAATGTATTGAAATTTTCCCAAATACTTTGGCTTATACAGTAGCTGCCTCAACAACAAACAATAACAGCCAGAATTTTGTTTATGATACGAGCCGTTTTTCGGTAGATGTAAGAGTAGAACTTCCATTATGGGGATATGTGAAGAATTTTATACTAAAAGCAGATACACAAAGCTGTGAATTTCCCAATAGTACTCAGGGAAATATTAAATCAATGCAAATGAATATTTACTCTATTAATTCATTTCCTGTAGATTGTGATGTTCAGATATATTTGTGTGATGCAAATTATAATAAACTCGATTCATTATTGCCTGTTACTTCAAATGTACAACATACTTTTAAAGCAGCACCAACTTATCAATCAGGAGATAATGAAGGGAAAATAATGTATCCTGTAAAAAATTTAATACAGGTATCTTTAGATCAGGACAGAATTGATAAAAGAAAGCTTAGAACAATGAAACATATAATAACTAATGCAACTCTTTCAACTCAGGATGCAAATGGAAGTGGCAGTATTCCTTCAGTAAAGTTTTATTCTTATTATTATTTGGATGTAAAGATTGGAGTTCAGGCAGATTGTGTGGTAAGCAAATAATAAAATTAAATTGTATAATTTAACTATAATTGAAACAAATGCAAAATAAGATGAAAATAAGATTATTAATACTTCTGATAATAATATCCATTAATAATATTGGTAAAGCACAGAATAATCTGACAATTTACAATATGAAAAGTATTCCTCAATCAAATCAGACAAATCCTGCTGTTATACCGGATTGTAAATTATACATTGGAATGCCTGTACTATCTTCAATATATGTCGGATTGAGTAATAGTGGATTTGCATATAATGATCTGGTAAGAAGAAGAAGCGATGATTCTTTATACATAGATATGGATAATGCAATATCAAAGATGAAATCTAAAAATAATTATTTGTCTTTTGATTTTTCTACAGAGCTTTTTTCGTTAGGATTTAAAATAAAATCAAATTACTTAACATTTGGTGAAAACGAACGTGTAACAGCTAATTTTAATTATCCAAGTGATATTGTAAGCTTTTTTTGGAAGGGAAATAAACAGTTTATAGGAACTACAGCTTCATTTGATGGAATAAGCGTTAATGCATCGTATTACAAGGAATTTTATGCTGGGTATGCCAGAGAGATAAATGATAAATTGACTGTTGGTGCAAAAGCAAAATTATTATTTGGAAAATTGAACTTATATACATCAAAAAGTTCAGCGAGTATTTATACTGATCCGAATGATTTCGCAATTACAGGAAAGACAGATATTGTTTATAATACTTCATTAATTAAGGATGATGATAATGTTTCAAAATTCTTAATATCTCCGGGTAATAATGTTGGAATGGCAATTGATCTGGGAGGTACTTATAAATTAAATGATAAATTTACATTTGGTGCAAGTATAATCGATTTAGGATTTATTAACTGGAAAAATAATGTTTGTAATTATAACTTGAATACAAATTATACTTTTGAAGGAATAGAATATAATTTATTAACCAATAAAACCGATGTTAACCAATTGGTAGATACGTTGGGAAAAATTTTTAAATCAACCCAAACAGAAAACTCTTATAAGACAATGTTACCTTTGAAAATATTTTTGTCAGGAACATATACGCTGATGGACAAAAATATATTTGGATTACTTGTAAGAACGGAAATTGTGAATAGTGTGATCCATCCTTCAATTACAGCTTCATATAATAGAAAACTTAATAAATTATTTAGTTTTTCAGGATCATATTCAATAGTTAATAATAGTTATCTTAATCTTGGTGGCGGATTTTCATTGAATCTTGGTGCAAATCAACTTTATTTAGTAACTGATAATGTTTTGGGAGTGATAATACCACAATCGGAAAAGACGTTTAACATACTATTCGGAATGAATCTTACTTTTGGAAGAGATAATGAAACCAAACCGAAAAATGTTAAATCAGTAGAATTGAATTAATAATGAGTGAAAAAGCTTTTGAATTTGACGATAGAATAAATCCTTTGGATATTTTTGGAGCTATTGAGTCTAACATAATACTTTTGCAAAATAGTTTTCCTAAATTAAAAATAATTTTAAGAGGAAATTCGGTAAAAGTGATTGGAGATGAAGACTCTATAGAGCAATTTGAAAAAAAGATTAATGCAATAATTAGTCATTCTGATAAATATGGATTTGTATCAGGAAAAGATCTTTCAAATATTATAGTGAATGAAACTCATGAAATAAATGAAATACATAATGCTGAATCTGATGTTTTGGTACATGGAAGAAACGGCAAGCTAATAAAAGCTTTGACTGTAAATCAAAAGAGAATGGTCCGTTCCATAGAGTCGAAGGATATGTTATTTGCAATAGGACCTGCAGGTACTGGAAAGACTTATACTGCTGTTGCACTTGCTGTAAGAGCTCTGAAGAATAAGCAGGTAAAAAGAATAATATTGACCAGGCCTGCTGTTGAAGCAGGCGAAAATCTTGGTTTTTTGCCAGGTGACTTAAAAAACAAATTAGATCCGTATTTACAGCCATTGTATGATGCTTTAAGAGATATGATTCCGGCAGATAAACTCGCTCAATATATGGAAGAAGAAATAATCCAGATTGCTCCACTTGCATATATGAGGGGAAGAACACTTGACAATGCATTTGCTATTCTTGATGAAGGCCAGAATGCAACAAATAATCAATTAAAGATGTTTCTGACAAGAATGGGAAAATCTGCAAAATTTGTTGTTACCGGAGATATAACTCAAATCGATCTTCCAAGAAATCAGCCCTCGGGATTAGTTAAGGCTATAAAAATATTAAAAGGAATTAAAGAAATTGATTTCATTTTTCTGAGTGAAGAAGATTTTGTAAGACATAAACTGGTGACAAAAATTGTTGAAGCATATCAAATGAATAATGAAGAATAGTGAATATAAAGAATAAAATTTAATAATAATAATTATAATAAATATGAATTCAATAGTAAGTACTAATTTCAATTTTAATAAACAAGTAAGTTTTTATAAAGGCAAAGTTAGAGATGTCTATAATATAGATAATGAATTACTTATAATGATTGCTACCGATAGGATTTCAGCTTTCGATGTAGTATTACCTAAGGGTATACCATTCAAAGGACAGGTGTTAAATCAGATTGCTGCTAAATTTTTAAAAGATACATCGGACATTGTCCCAAATTGGCTTATTGATGTACCGGATCCAATGGTTAGTGTAGGTAGAATGTGTGAACCTTTCAAAGTTGAAATGGTAATAAGAGGGTATTTATCAGGTCATGCATGGAGAGAATATAAGGAAGGTAGGAGAAGTTTATGCAGTGAAATTATGCCTGAAGGAATGAAAGAAAATGATAAGTTTCCAAAACCTATTATAACCCCTACTACCAAAGCATCAGTAGGACATGACGAAGATATATCAAAAGAAGATATTTTAAAGCAGGGCCTGGTTTCACAAGAAGATTATGCTAAACTTGAAAAATATACTTATGAATTGTTTGAAAGAGGAACTCAAATTGCCAAAAAAGCAGGATTGATTTTAGTTGATACAAAATATGAATTTGGTAAATATAATGGCGAAATTTATTTGATAGATGAAATACATACTCCTGATTCCTCAAGGTATTTTTATGAAAAAGGATATGAAGAAAGACAAAATTATGGTGTTCCACAAAAACAACTATCAAAAGAATTTGTAAGAGAATGGCTTATTGAGAATGGATTCCAGGGAAAAGAAAATCAGATTGTGCCTGAAATGACTGAAAATTTTGTGAACCAGGTTTCTGATAGGTATATTGAACTTTATGAAAATATTACACAGGAAAGCTTTGTAAAATCTGATGTTTCAAATATTTTATCACGAGTAGAAAATAATATTAAAAAGTTTTTAGAAAACTATAAAAACTAAATTATGGGTGTCCAAAAAGCGTTGCCTTTTCTAAGGGAATTGAATAATAACAATAACAGAGAATGGTTTCATAACAATAAAACCTGGTACGAAGAAGCCAAAAAAGAATTTGAAATATTTCTTGATGAACTAATTATTGAAACCGGGAAATTTGATGAGAATATTAAATATCTAAATTCCAAAGATTGTATATTCAGGATTTATAAAGATATAAGATTTTCAAAGGATAAAACTCCATATAAAACAAACTTTGGAGGTTATATAGTTCCCGGAGGAAAGAATAGCGGTAGAGCAGGATATTATCTCCATATACAACCTGACAATAGTTTTATTGCAGGTGGTATTTATATGCCTGCTCCTGAAATATTAAAAGCTGTAAGGCAGGAAATATATTATAATATTTCAGAATTTAAAGAAATAATGAATAACCTGGTCTTTAAAAAATATTTTAATGGCATTGATGGAGAAGTAATTTCCAGACCACCTAAAGATTTTCCCAAAGAATTTCCTGATATTGATTTATTAAAATATAAGAGTTATAATGTATTATGTCCTCTTGAAGATATTGAAATTACATCTGAAGGGTTATTTGATTATGTTATAGCTGCATTTAAGGCAATGAGTCCGTTTAATAAATTTTTAAATAGAAGCTTTGCTTAGATAAAAGTTGAAAGTTATATGATGACAGCCGACCAGATATTAAAGGATTTGAAAAATAAGGTTTATAGTCCTGTGTATTTTTTAATGGGTGAAGAACCTTATTATATTGATAAAATTAGCGACTATATAATTGATAACGTATTAGATGAAAATGATAAAGAATTTAATCAGACAATAGTCTATGGAAGAGATGTAGATATTCCGGCAATTATTAGTATTGCTAAAAGATTCCCGATGATGTCTAATTATCAGGTAGTAGTTGTAAAAGAAGCTCAGAATATTGATAAAATAGAATTGTTGCAATCTTATATTGACAATCCATTGAATTCAACATTGCTTGTTTTTTGTTATAAATATAAAACCATAGATGGGAGAAAGAAATTTGCAAAAGATCTTGATAAAAAGGCTGTCCTTTTTGATTCAAAAACTCCCAAAGATAATCAGATACCTTCAGTTATTGTAGATTTTGCAAAACAAAGAGATTATAAAATCAACCAGGAAGCATCGTATCTTCTTTATGAATACCTGGGTTCTGATCTTTCTAAAATATCAAACGAACTTGATAAACTTTCATTAGTGTTACCCCCAAAGAGTGAGATTAATGTTAAGATAATCGAAGAGTATATAGGTATAAGCAAGGACTATACGGTATTTGAATTACAAAAAGCTTTGCTGAAAGGGGATAAATATAAATCAAATCTTATAGTAAATTATTTTGCAGCAAATCCGAAAGATAATCCTATGGTTGTAATCATGTCTAACTTATATTCATATTTTAGTAAAATACTTACTTATCATTATTTGCCGGATAAATCTGACAACAATGTTGCAGCAGTATTGAAAATTATTCCTTATTATGCCAAAGAATATGCCATGGCTGCAAGAGCTTTTCCTGTAAGGAAAACTGAACAAATAATAGGATTACTCAGAGAATATGACGTGAAGTCAAAGGGAGTAGATAATGAATCAACAAGTCATGGTGAACTTCTAAAGGAATTAGTTTATAAAATTTTGCATTTTTAATTTATAAAGGATATTGCAGGAATGTTTGAAATTCAAACAAAAAAAAAGAGTTCTAACTTCCTTAGAACTCTTTTTTTATAAAGGAATAAAATAGAAATTATTTTTTCTTTTTTATTTCTTTTTTACCACCTTTTGATGCTTCTTCAGCAGCTTTTACAGAATCTTCAGCTTTTGCTTTTGCTATAGAATCAGCTTCAGCTTTTGCTTTTGCGTCAGCAGCAACTTTTGCCATAGAATCAGCTTTTGCAATTGAATCTTGTTTTGCTTTTTCAGCATCTTGTTTTTTTTCGCCAGAACATGCAAAGAATGTTACCATTCCAGCAACCATAAGTAAAGATAATAACTTTTTCATTTTTTATAAATTAATTAATTAATTTGATTAGGTTAACCACGCAGCAAAATTATATATTATTTTTTAATTCGAAGCATTTTTTTTTATATTTTTACAAATAGAATGAAATAGTTATTAACATTTTGTTGATAATCAATAGAAATATGATATTTTTTGTTTTTTTATGTTGAAAAATTAATTTATTTAAAATTTTTTTTGTACGTTTGCATATCAAAATCTATTAACTAAATTAATATAAAAAAGTATTATGAAAAGAAAAATTTATCTATTAAGTGTGCTATTAGTATCGATAAGTACATTGCTGTTTACTAGTTGCAAAAAGGATGATAATTCTACTACAACTCCTGTAGCTCCATCGATTACTATTTCAGGAGTATCTGATCCTGTTACAGTTGACATAACAAATGCTAATGATGTAGTTTTTAATATTGAAATTACAGCAGATGCAGGTGTAAAAACTTTTGAAGCTAAAAAAACAGTAGGAAGTCAATCAAACACATTTAACCCTACAAAGATTTCAGATGTTAAATATAATTATACTTATACAAAAGCAGATCAGATTGCAGATTTGACAAGTAATACTCAGGTTGTATTTACTTTTACGGTTACCGATAAAAACGGTCTGACAGGTACAAAAACTTTAACAATTAACAAAAAAGCAGTAACAGTAGATTATAATACTTATACAGCTGTATTATTATACGGACCAAATGATAATAATAGTTCAAAAACATTTTTTGCTTCAACAACAGGTTTATCATATACATTTACTGAAGCTTCAGGGAATAGTGGTATTATTGATTTTGGATTTCAATATGATGTTGATGGCCAAACATATACTGGTCTGAAAGCATGTTTAATATCAGCTGATAAATATTCATTAAATGGACATTATACCACAACTGGGTGGAATACAACAGTATTCAAAACATCTACAGATAATTTTGATAATATAAACTCTGCTTCAGGCTTAAAAACAAGCTATGATAATGGATCATTAGTGCCATCAATAGGAAGTTATCCTCAAGGTTCAATCGCAAAAGGATTAACAACTGCAAGTGTTGTGTCATTTAAAACAGCTGCCGGAAAATATGGTTTAATAAAAGTAACAAATGTTTATGCAGGTGCATTAGATGCAGGCACAATAACAATAACAGTTAAAGTTCAGAAATAATTTTATTTCAAAATAAATTTAAAACGTCTCAGAGAAATCTGAGGCGTTTTTTTTTAACAATTATTTACCTATGGGCAATAAGAATTAAAACGTTAAAATTTTTTTAATGAAAATATGTTTATAAAATAAAATTAATGTACGTTTGTAGTTATAATAACAATCTGTATTTAAGATTATGAGGAAAAGCTTTTTACTAATATTTATGATGTTATTAGCCGTAATAACATTAAATGCTCAGATACTTAAACCTGTAAAATGGTCATTCAGTACAAACCGGTTGAAAGATAATGAAGCTGAATTGATTTTGAAAGCTACGATAGATAATAAGTGGCATTTGTATTCGCAGAAAATACCATCAGGAGGACCCATACCAACAAGTTTTAAATTTGAAAAATCTGATAATTATATGATTGAAGGAAAAGTTTCCGAGCCCAAGGCTATAGAAGAATTCGATCAGAATTTTGATATGAAGCTAAGCTACTTTGCAAATCAGGTTGTTTTCAAACAAAAAATAAAAATATTATCAAAAAAACCATTCAAAATTAATGGTTCTCTTGAATTTATGTGTTGTAATGATAAACAATGTTTACCGCCGGCTACTGTAGATTTTGAATTTAATCCGGAAGATCTAAAGGCAGTTGAATCCGCTTCTAAATCTGTTGTTAAAAATAATGATGTGGAAAAGCCTATTTTAAAAGATTATAAAACTGAGAATAAAGAAAATATTACAAAAACAGATACAGTAAAATCTAAAAAGGAGATATTAGCAAATGAACATAAAAAAGAAGGAAAAAGTTTATGGTGGATTTTCATAGCGGGATTTATTGGTGGTCTGATAGCATTGTTAACACCATGTGTTTTTCCGATGATACCAATGACCGTAAGTTTCTTTTTGAAGAAAGCTGATAAAAAAGAAGGAATAGAAGACGCAATAATATATGGTATATCAATAATTATAATATATGTAGCTCTTGGATTTGGCATAACATTATTATTTGGGGCAGATGCATTGAATATGATGGCAACAAATTCCTGGTTCAATTTGTTTTTCTTCATATTGTTAGTAATTTTTTCAGCTGCATTTTTCGGAGCATTTGAACTTCAGTTACCTTCAAAATGGGTTAATGCCATAGATTCAAGGGCAGACAGAACCGGTGGTCTGATAGGTATATTCTTTATGGCATTTACTCTTGCTTTAGTTTCATTTTCATGTACAGGACCAATAATCGGAACATTATTAGTTGAGGCAGCTTCAACTAAAAGTAGGTTATCACCTTTGTTGGGAATGACAGGTTTTGCGTTAGCTTTATCAATTCCATTTACTTTTTTTGCAATATTTCCAACATGGTTGAAGAAAATGCCAAAATCAGGAGGATGGTTGAATTCAGTAAAAGTTGTTTTTGGCTTTCTTGAACTTGCGCTTGCGCTTAAATTTTTATCAACAGCAGATCTAGCCAGCCATTGGGGAATATTATCAAGGGAAACATTTATTGTATTATGGATTGTGATTTTCACTATGATGGGCTTTTATATTCTTGGTAAACTTAAGCTTGCTCATGATAGTGATTTGCCATATATAACTGTTACAAGACTTTTCCTGGCAATAATTTCATTTTCATTTGCTTTGTATATGTTACCGGGACTCTGGGGAGCACCATTGAAAGCAATAAGTGCTTTCACTCCTCCAATGTCAACACAGGATTTTGATATGAATGCTATATCACAGGCAAATCACCAAGCTTCAGATAATTCAGAGAAAATAATGAAGAAGAATGATAACCTTTTTCATTCTCCTCATGGTATAAATGGTTTTTATGATTATGATGAAGGAATGGCATATGCAAAGAAAATGAGTAAACCGGTTATGCTTGATTTTACAGGATGGGGATGTGTTAATTGCAGAAATATGGAAGCAAAAGTATGGTCTGATCCAGAGGTCTTGAAAAGAATAAAGGAAAATTATGTGCTGATCTCATTATATGTAGATGATAAAACTGAATTACCCGAAATTGAAAAGAAAACGGAAAAATTAAATGATGACGAGTATAAGCTTACTACAATCGGAAATAAATGGAGCTTTTTTCAGGCAAAAAAATTTGGAACAAATTCCCAACCATACTATGTTCTTCTTGATAACAAAGGAAATTCACTTACTGAACCAAGAGCTTTTGATTTGGATATTAATGCTTATGTCAATTTTCTTGATAAAGGACTCAGAGAATACAGGAAAAGAATTTTTAGTTTTTAGTTATAGTATGATGAAAAAAATGGATGATTAAAATATTGTAAATTACAGTGATGAAAAAAAAATTAGAAATTATGTCAGGTATATTAAAATGTTTTCATATCTTTGCAGTCCGAAAAAAATTAAAGGGTAATAATAAATATTAATAAAAATGTACGCAATAGTTGATATAGCAGGACAACAATTCAAAGTAGCCGAAGAGCAACAGATATTTGTTCATCGTTTGGATGCAGAAGAAGGTACTGAAATGAATTTTGACAAAGTATTATTGATCAATAACGGAGAAAAAACTGAAATAGGTACCCCTGTTATAGAAGGTGCAAAAGTATCTGCAAAGGTACTTGAACATGTTAAAGGTGATAAAGTATTGATATTTAAGAAAAAGAGAAGAAAAGGATATCAGAAAGCTACTGGACACAGACAATTCTTTACAAAGATACAAATAGAAAATATACAGAATTAACAATTAATAATTAAGTAAAATGGCACATAAAAAAGGGGCCGGAAGTTCAAGGAACGGTCGTGAATCACATAGCAAAAGATTAGGTGTTAAGATATATGGCGGTCAGTTTGCTACCTCAGGAAATATAATTGTAAGACAGAGAGGAACAGTACATAATCCGGGAGAAAATGTAGGTATGGGTAAAGATCATACTCTTTTCGCACTTATTGATGGTGTTGTTGTTTTCAGAAAAAGAAGAGACAATAGATCTTATGTATCTATTGAACCAATGGTAGTTGCAGAAGCCTAAAATTACATTTTTATAATATTTGGAAAGCCTGATTGGTTGTATAACTAGTCAGGCTTTTCTAATATTATTGTTTGTACTTTATTCTTTTGATTTTATTCATTTCCATTCTAAAAATACCTATTGCAATAATGATGATAATAGGGAGAAGAAAATTGAAATATTTAAGAATGTTTTTAGAATTATCTGATATTTGAGAAAGAGGTCTGTTTGTTATAATTTTAGTTCTAAGCGATGAAAGTCCGGATTGATCTGAAAGCCACTCAACAGCATTGGATACAAAATTAATATTGTCTTTCTGTATTTCGACAGGTTGATTTTCACCATTTGTTACAAAATCCCCATCGCTAATAATTACCATTTTACTTTTACTGCCATTTGAATTATTTTCTGTTAATGCACATGCTACAGTTAATTCATTCAGAGGAAAGTCTTTTTCCATCCATTCTTTGTTAAGATCAAAAGCAAAAGGTGAGTTTATTAGACCTGATTTTGAAGAAGTTCGTGCCAGAACAGTATGCTCAATGTTTTTAGTCACCCTGAAACTAATTGGAGAGGGGAATTCAAGAAGTACAGAACTGATGCCACGGGTTACAGGATGATCATTGAAATTTGAAATCATTGGCAGATATGGAAGTTGAGCATTCGTCTGATATTTAAAACTTCCTTCATTTCGGTTAAGAGTTACGCTGCCACAACTTTCATCAATAATAAATTTGTCTTCAATAATAACTCCCTTGCTTTCAATCAATTTTTCGAGTCCGGTATTTATTGATTTACCTATTTTTAAATTTATATCACCGACAACCCTGTTACAACCGATAAAAGCATTACCACCTTTTGATATATAATTGTCAAGATAATGAAGTTGTTTGTAGTTAATACTGTCTGAAGGAGCAAGCAGAATTATTGTTTTATATGTATCAGAAATGGGGGTAGAGTCATTCATATATACAGGCTCTAAATCATATTGAACACTTAATTCGGAATTTAGCTGTGAAATGGCAGTTTTTGATGGTTCTCCATGTCCCTGAATCAAGCCAACTTTAGTTTTATTCTTTAAAGATAACTTAATGATACCTGATGTAAGGTCATATTCCATATTCTCAGTAGATTTTATGTATGGAATTGAATATGACTTATCTCCTTTAGTAATAACAGCACCAAGATATACTTTTTGTTGTTTTAATTGATCTTTCTCTCTAATATTAATTACAATAGGAGCTATACCTGCATCCTGACATTTTTTTTCTGATAATTCATCTTTACCTGGATTAATAAGGGAATATTTAATTTTGTTTTTGGAAACATTATTGAATTCTTTAAGAATGTCAAGAAAATCTCTTTTTATCAGGTTAAGATCCGGAGGAAGGTTTTCTGAGAAAAAAACAGTTATAGTAACCGGTTCTTTTAAGTTATGAAGTGTTGTTTTGGTTATTTTATTGAGAGTGTATCTTTTATCCGAACTAAAATCAACTCTGAAATAGAAAAAGCATGAAAGTATATTTAAAAATACCAGTATAATTATTAATAAGAAGAAACGAATATTATGAGAAAAAGCATTATTCATCGGCTTTTCCTCCTGTCAATAACTAAAATCGCCATATAAAGGAACACAATAGAAAATGAGAAGAAGTATATAATATCTCCGGAATCTATTATTCCTTTTGAAATATTATCAAAATGTGAATAAATGCTTAAGAAATATAAGATTTCACCGGTCAAGCCAACTGAATTGTCAGCAATAAGTCCAAAGAAAAGTTGGAAGAAAATTCCGGTGCAAAGGGCAATTATTAAAGATATAACCTGATTGTCTGTGATACAGCTGGCAAAGATACCAATGCTGATATACATTATGCTCATAAGAATAAGACCGGAATAACCACAGATAACAGATGCATTATCAATATTGCCAAGACGGGAAACAGAGAAATAATACGGTAATGTAAATGCAAGAATAATTGAAAGCAGAATTATGCATGATAAGAATTTACCTAAAACTATTTCAATAGTTTTAACTTTAGCTATCAGAAAATCAATAGTTCCTGTTTTATTATCTTCAGATATCATTCTCATAGTGATAGCCGGGATAAAAAAGAAAAGAGTCCAGTAAGAAATATCGAAGAAACTACGCAGGCTGGCCTGATTAATCAGGAAAATATCAGTGCCATATATCCATGTAAAGAATCCGGTAAATCCTAAAAATGTGATAATAATTACATAAGCCATAAGGGAATTAAAGAAAGACTGCAATTCCCTACGGGCAATAACCCATGTTTTAAATAAAGAAAAATGCAATTATCAGAAGTTTGGTTTCAACAGATATTTTTTATAGAAATCATTGATATGTTTAACAACTTCATCAGAAGAATCGACAATGGTTATGTAGTCAAGGTCAGATTCATTTATATTCTTTTCTGCAAGCATAGTACTTCTGATCCATTTATAAAGATCATCCCAGTATTTTTTACCTGCAAGAATAATAGGGAATCTGGCTATTTTGCCGGTTTGTATAAGAGTTACAGCTTCAAAGAGTTCATCGAGAGTGCCAAACCCTCCGGGTAAAACTACAAAACCCTGAGAATATTTAGTAAACATAGTTTTACGAACGAAAAAGTATTCGAACTGTAATAGTTTATCTTTATCGATATATGGATTTGAACTTTGTTCAAAAGGGAGATCAATATTCAGACCAACAGACTTACCCCCGGCTTTATTAGCACCTTTATTTGCAGCTTCCATAATCCCCGGACCTCCGCCGGTAATAATTCCATAACCGGAATTAGCAAGTTTGAAAGCAATTTCTTCAGCGAGTTTATAGTATGGTTTGTCGTTTTTAGTTCTGGCCGAACCAAAAATGGTAACACAAGGCCCGATAATTGCAAGTTTTTCGAAACCATTAACAAATTCGGCCATGACTTTAAATATTTCCCATGAATCTGATGCCTGTATTTCGTTCCATTCTTTATGGGTGAAAGCTTCTCTTATTCGGCTTTCTTCAGAAATATTCTTGTCTTTAGTCATATTTAATATTAAGCAATTAGTATTTAGAAAATTGAATATGGAGACTATTTTTGTATAGTCATTTTTTTTGTGTCAGTAAATTCTCCTGTAGATAAAGTGTAAAAATAGATACCACTACTTAATTTTTCTGTGTTAATATCTATTTTATGAAATCCTTCTCCCTGAAAACTATTGATCAATGTAGCAACTTCATTGCCTAGAATATCTCTGACAATAAGTAAAACATTTGCCGGTTTTGCAAGTTGATATTCAATAGAAGTCATATTTGAAAATGGGTTAGGATAATTTTGGCCAAGATAATAGCTTTTATTTACTGTAGAAACTACTAAATCAGCACTTTTGTTGTTCTGATTATTTTGCTTTTTAACATAGACACCACCAGAGGTAGCAAACCATTCATTTCCGTTATTGTCAGCAGTAATAAAATAAACTGCACCTGCATCTGACTCGGATTTTGGAACCCATGAAAGATAGTTAGATTCATTTTTAGCAAGTCCGCCGCAATATGTGCCTATCCAATTATTCCCTTCATGGTCTGTATAACTTGTAAGTGTCCAATGTCCGGTATAGATATTAGCTGACCAGTTTTTACCGTCAAACATAATCAAACCTGCATCAGTACCTATCCATTTATTGTTATTATTATCAACAGTTACAGACCATATTCTGTTTTCAGGTAAAGGAGAATTAGATTTATTATAAACTGTCTGATGATTTTGATCAAATTTTACGAGACCATTTGTAGTTCCGGCCCACATAATTCCGTCATTATCAAATACCAGGGAAAGGATCTGGTTTACAGGTAATTTTGAGTTGGTACTGTCAATAACAGTAAATTGTTCACCATCAAATTTCATGATTCCTCTGAATCTTGTTGATAGCCATTTGATATTATTCTTGTCAACAGCTATTGATGTAATCCAGTTTGAATGAATAGAAGAATTAAGAGTATCCCATACTTTCATTTTTTTACCGTCAAATCTGACAAGACCGCCATCCCTTGTGCCTATCCATTTGATATTATTTTGATCAATAGCTATAGATCTGACTGATTTATCCGGGAAAACAGAATTGGATTTATTATAGTTTGTCCATTTGACTCCGTCATATTCACATAACCCTTTATTATAGGTGCCAAACCATTTAGTATTATTTTTATCTATTGCTATGCAGGAAACAGAATTATCAGAAAGACCTGAATTAGAAGTGTTGAAATGAATCCATTGGTCTGATTGAGCAAAAATGTTGTTAAGAAAAATAATAGTAACTGTCAAAAACGTAAGCCTATATTTCATCTTTATATTAAATTTAAATTTTTTACAAATATAAATAAAGAAATTGATTTGAAAATTTGAAAATGAAAGAAAAAGTTTATGACTTTTCATTGTAAAAAGTAAAATAAATTACAGAAAATAGTTTTATAAATAAAAATTAGTAATTTTGTTGTCTTTTAATTTTATAAATAAACAATAAATAGTCTAATTATAAACAACTTAATATAAAAATAATGAAAAAAATTTTCAATATTTACCTTTTGGGAGCAATATTAATGTTTATGGGGATAAACACTACGTTATTTGCTCAGGAAAATAATGAGCAGGCAACTGAGAATACGGTAGATAATTCAGAAGCAGCCAAATTGAACAAAGAAGGTGAGACTAAGTATTTTGCAAAAGAATATAAGGAAGCTATAGTTTTATTTAATAAATCAATTCAAAAAGATTCCTTATATCTTAAAGCATATATAAACAGAGGGAAAGCTAAACGTGAATTACTGGACTTAAGAGGTGCTAATGCTGATTTTAAAAAGGCAATAGAATTGAATCCAAAAGAAAAAGATAAAGATGCATATTTAAGCAGAGGTAATGCAAAGTTTTTAACAGGAGATTATCAGGGATCTATTCAGGATTATGACAAAGCTATAGAGATTGATCATAAATATAGTGAAGCATATTACAGAAGAGGAATATCCAAATATAATACATCAGATAAAGATGGTGCATGTCTTGACTTTAGTAAAGCAGGTGAATTGGGGTATTATAAAGCATATGATATGATAAAAGATTTGTGTAGAGACAAATAAATATGAGTATTTAATATTGAGTTTTGTTTGACGCATTTTTCTACTTTTTATTTTTCCATAATTGTTAAAAAAAACAGCAGGTATATTATTTTTATTTGTTTTTCTGTATAATACGGCAGGATACTTTGTGTCATTTAAAATAGCACAGTTTCAGGTAAAGAATGAGATAAAAAATGATATTCTAAAAAATATTAGTGATAAACAACTTGTTTTAATTAAAATTTCCAAAGGTATAAAAAATAAAAATGTGAGTTGGAAAGAAGAGAATGAGTTCTCTATAGATGGTAAGATGTACGATGTTGTTAGAAAGATAGATAAGGGAGATTCTATATATTGTTATTGTATAAATGACGAAAAAGAAGAGAGCTTATTTGCAAATCTGGATGAGCATGTAAAAATTAATCTCAACAATGCTAATTCTAAAAATTCCAATTTAAAGAATATTCTTAAGATAATGATGCAGGAATATTTGTATGATATAAATTATATTGATTTTGTTAGTTTCGAAAGTAATGTCGTTAGTTTTTCTTATGTGAACGTTAAAGCAAGAAAACTGTTTGAAGATATTATCACCCCTCCTCCTAATCAATTCTCTAATTTTTAATAAGAAAGGTAAATTTATTGATAATTGCATATTTAGTGTAGAATCTAAATTGTAATTTTTGACTATATTTTGATATTCATTACAAAATGTATTGAAATATCTGTTTAATAATTTTTATAAAATAAATTAATTTAAAATTGAAATAAAACTTTAATGTTAAAATAAATGAAAAGAAATTTAATTATTGCTATAATATGCATGTTTTGTTATGTGAATATTAATAGTTTAATGGCACAAGTAAATAAAAGTGAAGATACTTTAAAAATAAAAAATCTTAATCAGATAACAATATCTGCCGAAAGGATAAAATCACCTTTAATGACAAGTCCATCATCAATATCAATTGTAGATTCAAGCGTTTTTAAGACTATGCCTAAAAGTATTGCTGTTGATGAAGCTTTAAGACTTGTTCCGGGAGTAAGGATAGATAACCAGGCAGATGGTTCAAGAGTTCATATGTCTATTAGAGGTCAGGGAATATTATCAGAAAGAGGATTGAGAGGAATAAAAGTATTGATAGATGGAATACCTGTAAATGATCCAAGTGGTTTTGCTGCTGATCTTTATGATATTGACTGGGCTACACTTAATAAGGTAGAAGTATTAAGAGGTCCGCTTTCATCAATATATGGATCAAGTTCTGCAGCCGGAGTTTTAAATATTTTTACTGAAGATGGGGGTACAAAACCAATTAATGGTACTGTATACTCATCATTTGGGTCAAACGGCTTTATGAAAGGACTTGTTCAACTTGACGGTACAAAGGATAAAATAAATTATAGGTTATCATATTCCGGAATGCAAGGAGATGGTTACAGAGATCATACATATTATAAAAGTGAAAATCTTTCCGAAAAAATAAAATGGACTCCAACAGAAAAACTTAGTTTTACACAAACTTTCACGTCAACATTGTTTTTTAATCAAAATGCTGAAGGTTTGAGTATAGAACAGGTTAGAGAAAACCCCAGACAGGCAAATCCTGATGCAATACCTTTTAATGAATATCAGAAAACTCAAAGAAATACATTAGGATTATCAGGCCAATATAAAATTGATGATTCACAGAATATACAGTTTACGGGATTTCTGAGAGCAACTAATTACAAGGAAACAAGTAATAAAGCTGCAGATTACAGATATTACAGCACCAGAGGAGCAAATCTTCAATACAATTTAACAAATGGTAATGATAAAATACGTAACTATTTCAGCTTAGGTGGTGATTATCAATATCAGAATGTTCCGGAACATAAATTCCAGAGTTTAAGCAATCCTCTACGAGTAGATAATCATGGAGAAAGTAATCTGGAATCAGATTCTTTGCTTGCCAACCAGGTTATTACCCAAAGAGAAGCAGGTGTTTTCTTGTTAGATAAGTTAGAATTTAATAAAAATCTAAACTTCAACTTTAGTTTGAGATATGATAATCTTCATAATCAGTTAGATGATAAATTGATTTCAAAATATAATCTTAGCGGAGAAAAAAACTTTGAAAAAGTCACAACAAGATTTGGAATCGGATACAGTTTTTGTAATGCATTTAATGTTTTTGCCAATATCGGGCAGGGATTTATGCCACCTGCAACTGAAGAGCTTGCAAATAACCCTCTAAGTAATGCAGGCTTTAATCAGAAGTTAGTTCCTGCAACATCAGTAGGCGAAGAACTTGGATTCAGAGGAGAAGTTGGAAAGAATTTTTATTATGATGTTACAGGATTCCTGACAAATACCAAGAATGATTTCTTCAGATTCAAACTTACACCTTCAAGAGGTAACCAGGAAGTATTTTATGGTAATGCAGGTGATAGCAGAAGATATGGAGTAGAAACTTCTATTGCATATTCACCGGTAAAAGATTTAACTCTGAGAGCTGCATATACATTTTCAGATTTCAAATATACAAGTCCTGATAGTATAAAAGACCACTATTTACCTAACTCTCCTGTACATCAATTAGAAGCTGATGTAGAATACAGATTCCTGAAACATTTTGTTGTTGGGGTAAGCTATGAAATGCAAAGCAAATGGTATATATTTACTGACCCTAAAAATTATTCAATTACACAGGATGGCTTTAACCTTGTTAATGCAAGAATTTCATATGAATGGAAACTCTGGAAATTACATGGAGATATAAGCGTATTTGCAAAGAATCTTAATGATGTTTCATACATTGCATTTACAGAACCTGATCCTGACAAAAATTCTTATCAGCCGGCAGCAAGAAGAGAGATTTTCGGTTCATTAAGAATCAAGTTCTAAATTAGATATAAAAATAAGTTTTAAATTTAAATAAACTATAAAATAAAATAATGAGAAAGATAATATATCTGTTGTTGTTATCAATGACAACATATATAGCTTCATCTCAAACGGTTAATTTGGGTTCTGCTAAAAAAATTGCTGAAAATTATTATCATGCATACAGCAAGAGCCCTAATAAATCTAATAATGTTGAAGCTACACTTTTGAAAAGTGAAATTAACAATAATGATACTCTATACTATATTTTCAATATAGGGAATGAGGGCTTTGTTATCGTTTCAGGTGAATTTACTAAATCTCCGGTACTTGGATATTCAGATGAAGGTACTATAGATTTAAACAATATGTCACCGGAATTTAAATATTGGTTAGACGGTTATGCTACCCAAATAGCAAATGTTAAAAAAGTTAATAAGGCTGAAAAAAAATTAAGTTCTGTTAATATTGATAGTTATATTAACAAGTTAAAACAAAAATCAGGAGAACCTACATCACGAGGTATTAGTCAATTGTTAAAAAC